>JBOHIT010000828.1:0-9090 GCA_050726155.1 Bradyrhizobium sp. | reverse complement strand
GGCTCGGCCTGTTCCACGACCCCTTCGTGGCGTTCGGCTTCATCGCTGCCTGCACGAAAAAGGTCGAACTCTCGACCCAGGTGCTGATCCTCGCGCAGCGTCAGACCGTGCTGGTTGCCAAACAGGCCGCCAGTCTCGACGTGCTCAGCGGTGGCCGCTTCCGGTTCGGCATCGGCGTCGGATGGAACGAGATGGAGTTCGTCGGCCTCAACGAGAATTTCCACAACAGAGGCAAGCGGTCGGAAGAACAGGTCCAGGTGATGCAGGCGCTGTGGGCCGATCCCTACGTGACGTTCGAGGGTAAGTGGCACCGCCTTCCCGACGCCGGCATCAATCCCCGACCGCCCCAGCGCAAAATTCCGTTGTGGTTCGGCGGTCATATGGACGTGACGCTGCAGCGGATCGCAAAATGGGGCGACGGCTGGATGATGCTGTCTGAACCGCCGGGACCCAAGGCTGTCGCCGAATTCGACAAGCTACGCCGCCTGGTGGAAGCCGAGGGACGCGATCCGGCGTCGGTTGGCCTCGAGGTCTGGACCTCAACCGGCACCGGCGCCGAAAAAGACTGGCGCGAGGAAATCAGCTTCTGGAAGCAGGCCGGCGTCACGCATGTCACGCTGCACAACACCTTCGGCGGCTACCACCACAAGCGCATGGCCGGCCGGAGCATGACCGACCATGTCAATGCGATGCGCCGCTACCGCAATGCCGTCGCCGACCTGCTCTGAGGGCGACACATGTTTCAGGTATCGGCGAGCGCAGCCAGCATACGGTCGCGGGCGGCGAAATCGCCATCGGCGTGGACTGGCTGCAGGCAGACATGCGTGGCGCCAGCCGCAACATGTTCGCGAAGGCCGCGCTTGACGGTGTCGGCATCGCCCCACAAAACCATCGCATCGATGAACCGGTCGCTGCCGCCGTCGGCCAACTCAGCCTCGGTAAAACCCTGGCGTAGCCAGCTGTTGCGGTAGTTCGGCAGCGCCATGTAGCGCGACAGCTCCTTGCGCCCGAGCGCGCGGGCTTTCGCCGGATCAGTCTCGATCGTTACCTTCTGCTCCACCGCGAGCCACTTCGAGGGCCCGAGGATCGCGGCGGCCTCCGCCGTATGTTTTGGCGTCACGTTATAGGGGACGGCGCCGCGCGACTTGGCAGCGCTCAGCGCCAGCATCTTCGGTCCGAGTGCGGCGACCACGACCGGCAGTTCGCCGGCGGGCGCAGACTTGTTGATGCCGTCGAGATAGGCGCTCATCGCCGCCAGCGGTTTGTCATAGCGATGGCCACGCAGCCCCTCGACCATTGGAATATGGCTGACGCCGAGACCGAGCACGAACCGGTTGCCGTAGAGCGCGTTCAACGAGATCAAGGCGCGCTGCGCGGTAAAGGAATCGCGCGCATAGATGTTGGCGATCGAACTGCCGATCATCAGCTTCTCGCTGCATGACAGCAGCCAGGACGCCAGCGACATCGACTCGTAGCCCCGCGATTCCGGGTACCACAGGTTCGAGTAGCCATTATTCTCGACCGTGCGCACGAAATCACGAAGCTGCGATCCGTCGAGTTTGTCGGTGCTGTACCACACGCCAAGGCGTCCGAGTTTCATGTCGATTGCCTCCGGTTAAGGTGCGTACGAGCCACTATCGCGCGGCCGAAGGGACGAAGCCGCACGAATTAGCGAGATGCCGTCACTGCGGCGTCGGCTACCACGTACCCTAATGGACTGGATCCAGCACGACCACCGGTATCTCGCGCTCGGTCTTGAGCTGATAGTCGGCGTAGGGCGGCCAAAATTCGAGTGCCTTTTTCCAAAGCCGGAGGCGTTCCTCACCCTCCGTCGTCCTGGCCCGCACATTTATCTTCTTGGTCCCGACTTGTACTTCAACCTCGGGGTTCGCAAGAATGTTGCGATACCAGCCTGGGTGGTCGGGCGCGCCGCCCTTTGAGGCGATTATGAAGTAGCTGTCGCCCTCCATTCCGTAAAACAGCGGAAACAGGAACTTATCGCCAGACTTGCGGCCGGTAGTGGTCAGCAGCAGCGCCGGCACGATCAGTTCGCCATGCTGGGGCACCGTTACCTTGTACATGTGCCCGTCGGTTCCGCCGCTCGCGAGATAGCGGTTCGCGTGCTCGACAATCCAGTCCGGCAGGTTCGGAGCGAGTTTCGCTTCAGCCATCGTGCCCTCTCATCAATGTTGCAGGGAACATACCATCGGGCGCCGGATCGGCCAAATCCGAATTCAAGAGCAAGGCGATTTCGCGCTGAGGAGTGACGACGCCGTTGTTGTGTTCCGATGGATAATCTGTTGTTGGCCTTCAGTGACGTGCAAGGTCGGCCGAAGACGGATTTGAAGCCAGGGTCTTCGCCTCGCTATTGAGCAACGCGGAGGGCGGGATGGCGGAGGATCTGTCATGCCAGCAAAGATCGGCTACAGCCCTGGAATAAGGGATTGCTCGTCGGCCAGAAAAGACCTCTCGAGCCGAAGCACGTTTGGTCCATTCGAGATTTGTTCGGCCATACTTAGCGCGTCATCCACCTCAATCCCGAGATATCGGACGATGCTCTCCAGCTTCGTATGGCCGAGGAAGAGTTGCACCGCGCGGAGGTTGCCGGTCTTACGACAAATCTGGGCGGCGTAACCCATCCAGTCAGGGCGACGG
This sequence comes from Bradyrhizobium sp., assembly GCA_050726155.1. Lineage (GTDB taxonomy): Bacteria > Pseudomonadota > Alphaproteobacteria > Rhizobiales > Xanthobacteraceae > Bradyrhizobium. The sequence goes on along the minus strand of JBOHIT010000828.1, from coordinate 6,435 downwards.
GACCAGACATGGTTTGACATGTTATAACATTTGGGCAAATGTTCTAACTTAACCGGCAAAAGCCGGAGCCAAGGGAGGATAGAAATGAAGTCATTCATGCCAACACGGCGGACTTTCCTCAGGACGGGCACGGCAGCGGCAGCATTGATCGGCTTCAGCCCGGCGATGCTGCGGCAGGCATCGGCACAGGAGGCCGATCTCGCGCCGTACAAGGCGGCCAAGATCGACTGGCAACAGGTTTCCGGCGAAACCATCACGGTTGCGGTGATCCCGGCGAGCTATTTTGAGAACCTGATCACGCTCGCACCGCAGTTCAAGGCGCTGACCGGCATCGACGTCCGTTTCGAAAAGATTCCGCCGGCGCAGATCCGTCAGAAGAGCGTCATCGATCTCACCTCGAAGACCGGCACCTACGCCACGCACGCCGCCGACCCCATGTACTACTCGCTCTATGCCGCGAACAAATGGGTCGAGCCGCTCGATAACTATCTCAACGACAAATCGCTGACCGATGCCGATTGGTTCAAGTTCGACGATGTCATTCCGGCCTGGCGCGCCGCCGATAGTGTCGACGGCAAGCTCTATGGTGTGCCCTACGACGGCGAAGTCACCATTCAGGTCTACCGCAAGGATCTCTACGACGCCAAGGGCCTGAAACCCGCCGACGATCTGGCAACGTTCGTCTCCAACGCCGCCGCGCTGAACACGCCGAACGATCGCGTTTGGGGAACGGCGCTTCGCGGCGTCGCCGGTGCGGGCCAGAACATGTACATCTACCCCTCGATCTTTCGCGAGTTCGGCGGAGAATGGTTCAAGGGCGGCAAGCTTACGGTGAACGGTCCTGAAGCCGAACAGGCGCTGTCCTGGTACGTCGACCTCATGCGCAACTCTGCGCCAACGGCGGCAGCCAACTGGAACTGGCCTGATATCGCCGACGCATTCTCGCAAGGTACGCTCGCAAGCTACATCGACGCGCACTCGTCCGCTTCGGTGGTCAATAATCCGGAGAAGTCGAAGGTGATCGGCAAGGTCGCCTATGCCCGTTGGCCCAAAGGCCCCACCGGCAAGCGTGTGAGTTCGATTTGGAACTGGGGTTTCCCGATCAACGCCGCTCAGACTGAAAAGAAGAAAAAGGCGACATGGCTGTTCATCCAGTGGGCGGCGAGTGCAGAAACTCAGGCACGCACCGCGCATCGTTTCGCCGGACCCACCAAGCGTTCGGGCGTTAACCGGACCTCGATCTGGAAGGATCCGGAATACGTCAAGCTGATGAACGGCTTTGGCGATAATTTCGTCGAAGCCACGATGGCCACGCTGCAGGGCGACACCGATGTCGACTGGCGTCCGCGGGTGCCGCAATGGCCGGCGATCGGCGACACCATGGCGACCGCCATCCAGTCGGCGCTATCGGGTCAGGCCACCGTCAAGGCCGCACTCGACGACGCGCAACGCCGCGTCGAACCGATGATGCGGGGCTGACCTGGTGAAGCCGGCGACAGCGACGGCAGGCATTGCGACCGGGACCGCCTCCGGCGATCTCGGCCGCGTGCTGGCGCAACGCGAGCGCCGGTTCGCGGCCGCATTGCTGGCGCCGGCATTCCTGGCGTTGCTGGCAACGACAACGTTTCCGCTGCTATTCCTGATCGGAACCAGCGCGTTCCGGATGGACCTCGCGATGCCGTTCGCCGACGGCTTTGTCGGACTGGAAAACTATCGCACGCTGCTGACCGACGACCGGTTCTGGTCGTCGCTGCTGGTTAGTCTCGTCTACACCGGCTCCACCGTCGTGCTGCAGGTCGCGCTGGGATTGGCGCTGGCGCTATTAGTGATGGACATGAAGCGCGGCCAGGGCTGGTTTCGCGTCGTGGCCATCCTGCCGGTCGTGCTCTCGCCTGCGGTTGTCGGCATGATCTGGCGCACTTTCATGCTGGCGCCTGACTTCGGCATCGTCGACTACCTCGCCATCAATGCCGGCATCGGCAGCAGGAACTGGCTCGGCGATCCCCTGCTCGCCATGATCTCGGTGATCGTGATCCACACCTGGCAGTGGACGCCTTTTGCATTCATGGTGCTGCTGGCAAGCCTTGCGTCGCTGCCGGAGGATATCTACGAGGCGGCGCGGCTGGATCGCGCAAGCGCATGGCAACGTTTCGTGCGGATTACGTTACCGCTGCTGCGGCCCGCCATCGTCATGGTGGTGATCATGCGCACCATGGTGGCGCTGACCGCATTTGCCGCGATCTTCACCGTAACCGGTGGCGGTCCGGGCACCGCGACCGAAATTCTGAACCTCTACGCCTATCGGAAATCCTTTACCGAACTATCGATCGGTTACGGTTCCGCACTCGCCGTCGCGCTATTGATCGTGACCCTCCTGATCTCCGGCGTCCTGTTCGCATTGCGGAGGGCAAAATGACGGCGAAACGCTTCCGCCTTGTCGCGACGATGTTCATCACACTGGTCTTTCTGCTGGCGTGGGTTTTCCCCATCGTCTGGAGCGTGCTGAACTCACTCAAGACCGATCAGGATGTGCTGGCTTATCCGCCGAAACTGATCTTCCAGCCGACACTTGAGCCTTATCGCGACGTGTTGTTCGGTTCGGGATCGATTCTGCCGAACCTGATCTCCAGCTTCGTGATCTCGATCGGCACCACTGTTATCACCATGCTGATGGCGGTGCCGGCCGCCTATGCGCTGGCGCGCTTGCGCTTTCGCGGCAAGAAATTCGCCGGCTTCTACGTGCTCGCCACCCAGATGCTGCCGCCGGTAGGCATCATCATTCCCTACTTCCTGATCCTGCGGAATATCGGCTGGATCGACACCTATCAAGGCATCATCCTGATCTATCTGTCATTCTCGCTGCCGTTCGCGATCTGGCTGTTGGTATCCTATTTCGAGGACATTCCCTTTGAGATGGAGGAAGCCGCCTATCTCGACGGCGCCAGCCGGATGCGCACATTGTGGCGGATCATCATCCCGCAGGTGCGCGGCGGCATCGCGGTCACGATCGTGTTCGTGTTCCTTAATGCCTGGAATGAATTCTTGTTCGCCGTCGTACTCAGCGGCAACACCGTGCGGCCGGTGACGGTCGCCATGTTCAATTTCGTGTCGGTCGAACAGACGCTGTGGGCCAAACTCGCGGCGGTCTCGGTGCTGGCGATGCTACCCGTGGTCATCCTCGGCATTATCGCCCAGAAGAACATCGTCAAGGGGCTCACGGTAGGCGCGGTCAAAGGCGGAGGTCGCCGATGAGCGATCGAGGCCGAGTGCGTTTCGAGGACATCGTCAAGATGCACGGCGAGTTCAGCGCGCTGAAAGGCGTGACGTTTGAGATCGAGCCTGGCGAGTTCTTTGCACTGCTCGGTCCTTCCGGCTCGGGCAAAAGTACGACGCTTCGGATTCTGGCAGGCCTGGACGCGCCGACCTCGGGCCGCGTGTTCATCGACGGCCGCGACATCACGGCCACGGATGCTCGCGACCGCGATATCGCCATGGTGTTCCAGAGCTACGCGCTCTACCCCCACATGACCGTGTACGAGAACATCGCCTTTCCGCTGGAAATGGCCAAGCTCCCGGCGGCCGAGATAGGGCCCGCGGTGAAGGATGCCGCACGCAAGGTCAAGATCGAGCATCTGCTCGATCGCAAGCCCGGCCAGTTGTCGGGCGGCCAGCAGCAGCGCTGTGCGCTGGCGCGCGCCATCGTTCGCAAGGCGCGCCTGTTCCTGCTCGATGAGCCCCTCTCCAACCTCGACGCCAAATTGCGCATGGAAACGCGCGCCGAGCTGAAGAAGCTGCAACGCTCGCTCGGCGTCACGGCTGTGTACGTGACGCATGATCAGGAAGAGGCGATGACGCTGGCCGATCGCATGGCGGTGTTTATGGCCGGCGAAATCCAGCAGGTCGGCCGGCCGGCCGAGATATTCGCGAAACCCAATTCGATCGACGTCGCCGCCTTCATCGGCAGCCCGCCGATGAACCTGCTGCCGGCGCGCCTTGCCGACGGAGATGTCATTATCGCTGGTCACCGACTGAAGACGGCGATGCAGGCCGCGGGCGAGTGCGACGTCGTCGTCGGCATTCGTCCTGGCGCGCTCCGGATCGCGCCGGACGGACTCCAGGCCCGGGTCGATCTCATCGAAGATCTCGGCGACACCAAGGTACTCGACCTCGATTGCGCGGGCACCGCGATGCGGATTCGCGTCGGCGACGAAAGCGTTCCGCCTGAAGGCTCCGTGATTTCGGTCACCGCGCGCGCGCAAGACATTCATCTGTTCGACCCGGCCACAAGAAGGCGACTGTAAACTCATGCCCGCGCGCACACGCAAGAAGGCCGAGACGATCACCGATGCCGGACCAGCCGTGACGGCTGGATCCCTGCCGCTTCACATTCAGGTCCGCGAAACTATTCGGCGCCAAGTCAAGGACGGCGAACTGATCGACAAGACCGGCCGCCTGATGACGGAAGCCGAGCTTGGCCGGCATTTTGGCGTGAGCCGCATCACCATCCGAAATGCCATCTCGCCGCTGGTGGATGAAGGCATGTTCGCCCGCGCCCGGGGCCGGGGCACCTTCCTGCGCTCCAACCAGCCGGAAAACTGGGTCGGAAAGCTGATGGGCTTCTCAGAGACCATCCGCGACGCCGGCTATCAAGCCGGTGCCAAGGTCCTGCAACAAGGCATGACCAATCGCCACGATGCCGGCGTTCGCGACCAATTGAAGGAGCGCGCGGTCTGGCAACTCAAGCGGCTGCGCCTCGCCGACGATATTCCGATCGCCATCGAGCACGCATTCTATCCGCCGGATATCGGACTGGAACTCGAGAAGCGCGACCTTACCTCGATCATCATGTACAGCGTTTTCGAGGACGAACTCGGGCACGCGATCAAGGAAGCCAGACAAACGATCGGAGCGTCGCTTGCCGACGCGACCAGCGCCAAGCTGCTGGGCGTTAAGTCCGGAGCTCCACTGTTGTCGATGGAGCGCCTGACACTGAGCAAGGACGAGCGCCCGCTCGAACTGCTGCGCTCGATCTATCTGCCTGACTATTTCCGCCTCAGCATCAACCTGACGAGGCGTCATGCCTAAGCGCTTCTTCCCGCCACTTTGCACGAAGGACCAATAACCATGGCAAATGGTAAAGCATCAGACAGCCCCAATATCCTGATCATTCTCAATGATGACATGGGGTTTTCCGATATCGGCTGCTACGGCGGTGAAATCCAGACCCCCAATCTGGATCGACTGGCGGCCAACGGCCTGCGCTATTCGCAATTTTACAACACCGCGCGCTGCAGCCCGTCGCGCGCCTCGCTGCTGACCGGCCTACACCCGCATCAAACCGGGATCGGAATCCTTACCTACAGCAATGGACCGGAAGGCTACGCCGGCAATCTGAACAAGAGCTGCGTCACTGTTGCCGAGGTTCTGAAGCAAAACAAGTACAAGACCTATCTCAGCGGCAAGTGGCACGTTTCCTCCAGCCTGACCGAGCCGACCGATGCCTGGCCCTTGCAGCGCGGCTTCGACTACTTCTTCGGCACCATCATCGGCGCCGGCAGCTTCTACCATCCGAATACGCTGACCCGTGGCAACGACAATATCGAGCACGAGGCCGAGAACGACCCGTCGTTCTTCTACACCGATGCCATCAGCGATCAGGCGGTGGCGTATATCCGCCAGCACAAACGGACCAGCCCCGACGCGCCGTTCTTCCAATATGTCGCCTACACGGCGCCACACTGGCCGCTGCATGCGCATGACGAGGACATAGCCAAATACAAGGGCAGGTTCGACGCGGGCTGGGACCAACTGCGCGAGCAACGGTTGAAGCGCCTGATCGACGACGGCATCATTCATCCGAACTGGCAATTGACCGATCGCGATCCGACCCAGCCACCGTGGACCGAAGCCGAGCATCGCGAATGGACATTGCGCTGCATGGAGGTCTATGCCGCGCAAATCGACCGCATGGACCAGGGCATCGGCCGCGTCGTCGCCGCGCTGGAAGAGACCGGGCAACTCGACAATACCTTGCTCATCTTCCTCTCGGATAACGGCGCCTGTGCCGAAGACATCCCCCAGGGCGTCACCGCACGAGAGCTCGTCGATCAGTTGATGATCGCCAAGGCCAAGACTCGCAAGGGTGAGCCGGTTCGCCTCGGCAACGACCCTTCGCTGATGCCCGGCGCCGAGGACACCTATCAGAGCTATGGGACCGCGTGGGCCAATTTGTCGAATACCCCATTCCGGCTTTACAAGCACTGGATCCATGAAGGCGGCATTGCGACGCCCTTCATCGTACACTGGCCGCGCGGCATCAAGGAGAAAGGCGGCCTTCGCCACAATCCGAGCCAGTTGCCCGATATCATGGCGACCATAGTTGATGTCACCGGTGCGACCTACCCGAGGGAATACAACGGCAACACTATCCTGCCC
>JBOHIT010000827.1:0-8230 GCA_050726155.1 Bradyrhizobium sp. | reverse complement strand
CCGTAAAGCCATTGCGCAGGGAGTGTCGGATGTTCTCCGCTGCCCTGTATGCTCATGTGCGCACTTTCTTGTGCACATTGCACATGAGATCGCGGGTGCAGCGCGCATCCGGCATTCCCTGCGCCCTCTGATTTCGAGAGGGCGGGAAGTTTCATGCACAACTCGGGCGATCGGCGCCGCGAGCGGTTGAATCACGCCTGCTTTGCTTTGACATTGAATCCGGAAGTGCGCAGAGATGGCGGCGTGATCCCTGGAATGCATGCGACATGACGCCTCCCGTAACCGCCTTGCCCGTTGAATTGCCGCCGGCGTTTCTCGGCGTGTCGCAATCGGCGACCGGCAAATTGTGGCGCGACCGGCTCGATGCCCGCGGAGCGGCGCGGGCGCTGGCGATCGTGCAGCGCTACCAGTTGCCGGAAATGCTGGCGCGGGTGATCGCAGGCCGCGACGTCGAGATCGACGCGGTCGAGGATTTCCTCGATCCGACCATCCGCAAATTGATGCCGGACCCCTACACCGTGACGCAGATGGAAACCGCCGCCAAACGCATCGCGGACGCGGCGACGCGCGGCGAGAAGGTCGCGATCTTCGGCGATTACGATGTCGATGGCGCGACCTCGGCCGCGTTGCTGACCTGGCATCTGCGCCATTGCGGGCTCGATCCGCTGATCCATATTCCCGACCGCATCTTCGAAGGCTATGGCCCCAACGTGGACGCGGTGCGCGCGCTCGCAGGGCGCGGCGCGACATTGCTGGTGACGGTCGATTGCGGCACCACCAGCATCGAGCCCTTGGCGGAAGCGCGAAAGCTCGGGATGTCCGTCGTCGTCATCGATCATCATCAAACCGGCGACGACTTGCCCGAGGTCGACGCGCTGGTGAACCCGAACCGGCCCGACGACATGTCCGGCCTCGGCTATCTCGCCGCCGTCGGTCTCGTGCTGGTGACGCTGGTCGCTGTCAATCGCGAGCTGCGCAACCGCGGCTTCTGGAGCAGCGAACGGCCGGAACCGGATCTGCTCGGCATGCTGCATCACGTGGCGCTCGGCACCGTCGCCGATGTCGCCCCGCTGACCGGGCTTAACCGTGCGTTCGTCGCCAAAGGACTGATCGCGATGCGACGCCGCGACCATGTCGGCCATACCGCGCTGATGGACGTGTCGCGGCTCAACGGCCCGCCCGAGGCCTGGCATCTCGGTTTCATGCTGGGGCCACGCATCAACGCCGGCGGCCGCATCGGGCGCGCCGATCTCGGCGTGCGGCTGTTGCTGGAAGGCGACGTTTCCGAAGCCGCCCGGATCGCGGCCGAACTCGACCGGCTCAATTCCGAGCGCCGCATCATCGAGCAGGCGGCGGAAGCGCAGGCCGAAGCCGAGGCGTTGGCCTCGCTCGGGCTCGAGGACAAGGGGTCGGTGATCGTCACGGCCTCCGAGGGCTGGCATCCCGGCGTGGTCGGCCTCGTCGCCTCGCGGCTGAAGGAGAAATTCGCGCGCCCGGCCTTTGCGATCGCGCTGGAGCCTGGCGGCATCGGCACCGGATCGGGCCGCTCGATTTCCGGCGTCGATCTCGGCAAAGCGGTGCGGCAGGCGGTCAAGGAAAGGCTGCTGATGAAGGGCGGCGGCCACGCCATGGCGGCGGGCGTGACGCTGCGCAAGGAAAAACTCGCGGAGTTCCGCGCCTTCATGGAAAGCGCGCTGGCCGAGGATGTCTCCAAGTCGCGCCACGAGAACGAACTGTTCATCGACGGGGCGGTCAGTGGGCGCAGCGTGACGCCGGAATTCGCGAATACGCTGAACCGGGCAGGTCCCTTCGGTGCTGGCAATCCGGAGCCCGTCATCGCGCTGCCGGCGCATCAGCTGGTCTATGCCGACGAAGTCGGGCAAGCGCATCTGCGCGTCCGCTTCAAGTCCGGCGATGGCGTGATCGTCAACGGCATCGCGTTCCGGTCCGTGGGCCAAAAGCTCGGCAACGCGCTGACCCAAAATCGCGGCCAGCCGCTGCATGTCGCGGGATCGCTCGCGGTCGATCGCTACCAGGGCACCGAACGCGTGCAATTGCACGTGATCGACGTCGCCGTGCCCGACCAGGGGCCGGCCGTGATCAGGTAAGTTCATTTAACCGACGGCAAAACCAACAACCAAAAACGGGAGCAGAAATGTCAGGACAGGTTCAGGGAAAAGTCGCGCTCATCACCGGCGGTGCCTCCGGCATTGGCGCGGCGTGCGCCGAATTGCTGGCGCGCGAAGGTGCGTCGGTCGTGGTCACCGATGTCGATGAGCTCAGAGGCCCGGAGGTCGTCGCTGGAATCAAGAAGGCCGGCAACGAGGCTGTCTTCCTGCAGCACGACGTCACCAGCGAGCCGCGCTGGATCGAGGTCGTGGCCGAAACCATGAAACGCTACGGCCGGCTCGACGTGCTGGTCTCCAACGCCGGCATCGGAATTGGGGTGCCGTCGATCACGGAGATGTCACTGGAGGACTGGCGGCGGCAGACCGCGATCAATCTCGACGGCGTGTTCCTGTCCGTAAAACATTGCCTGCCGGCGATGCGCAAGACCCGCGGCGGTTCGGTCATCATGATGTCGTCGCTGGCGGGCCTGCGCGGCTCGGCCATGCTTTCCGGCTATTGCGCGACCAAGGGTGGCGTCCGGCTGTTTGCCAAGGCGATCGCGATGGAATGCGCGACCTTCGGCGACGGCATCCGTGTCAACTCGGTGCATCCCGGAATCATCGATACGCCGATCTGGGGCAAGATCCCGACAGGAGCGGCGGCCGGCCAGAACGCGCCGATCGATCCCGAGGAACGCGCCAGATTCGCAACGCCTCTCGCCCGTGCCGGCCATGCAATGGATATCGCGCAAGGCGTTTTGTATCTCGCCTCCGACGCGTCGAGCTATGTCACCGGAACGGAACTCGTCATCGACGGCGGGAGGAATGCCGGCGGGGTGGCACGGCCGGCGCAGTAAAAATGATCGTCATTGCCAGCGACAAACGCGAAGCGTTTGCGCAAGAGAGCGTAGCGACGAAGCAATCCACACTTCCTTTGTGGCGCGATGGATTGCTTCGCTGCGCTCGCAATGACGGCGGTGGTGCTTCAACCGCCTTGCCGCAACCGTGCGAGCACCTTGAGCCCGCCATAGCCGTCGGCGGGCAACAGGCCGGCCTTGGTCTGGAAATCCCGCACCGCCTTCATGGTGTCGTTGCCGACGCGGCCGTCGGTGCCGCCGGTGTCGAAGCCCGCCTTGGTCAGGCGCTTCTGCATTTCCTGCACCTCGGCCAGCGTCAGCGCGCGCTCGGAGCCGGGGAACGGCTGGATGAACGGCGGCGCGCCGAGAATGCGGTCGCCGAGATGGCAGATCGCGAGCGCGTAATTCATCGAGGGATTGTAGCTGCGCACCGCGTAGAAGTTCGGCCCCAGCAGGAAAGCCGGACCGCCCGCGACCGGTACCCACAGCTGCGCACTCGCATTCGGTTGTGGAAATGGTTGGCCGTCGGCGCGGGTGACACCGGCACTGGCCCAGGCCGCATAGGTCCGGTTGCCGCTCGCGGACGCGCCGCCGGCGCGGACTTCATAGCCCCAATGTTCGCCGCGATGATACTTGCCGCGGTTGACCAGATAGCGCGCGCTGGAGCCCAGCGCGTCGTCGGGCCGGCCAAACGGCGAGACGCGGCCGTCCTTGTCGTAATCCATCCCGACATTGAGCCAGACTTCCGGCATCCACTGGGTGTGCCCCATCGCGCCGGCCCAGGAGCCGCGCATTTCCTCCGGCGAACCCCAGCCGCGGTCGACGATCTTCAGTGCGTTGATGAGTTCGGTTTCCCAATAGGCGCGGCGGCGCGGTTCGTTCCAGGCCAGTGCCGCCAGCGAGGGAAAGATTGGCCGCATATGGTTCTGCTGCACCAGAGGATCGCCATAGGCGGATTCAACGCCCCACAGTGCCAGCAACGTGCCGCGCTCGACGCCAAAATCCTGTTCGATCCGCGTGAACAGCGCCTCGTGCTTCCGCAGCGCTTCCTTGCCCGCGGTGATCCGCCAGTCCGAGGCGCGGCGATTGACGTATTGCCAGATCTGCTCGTGAAATTCCGGCTGCTTCTGCATCTGCCGGAACACGGACATGTCGGGCTCGATGCGGCCCATCACCCGGGTCCAGGTCGCATCCGAAATGCCCTTTGCAAATGCGCGGGCGCGAAAGCCGTCGCGCCACGCGTCGAAGCCGGGCGGCGCCGCCGCAAACGCGGCGGGCGCAGTAGCGAGGGTGGCGGCGACACCAAGGCCGGCTTGCAGCAGGGTACGGCGGCTCGGCGATCTCAGGGAATCAGGTCGTTTCATCGGACCAGTCTAGCGGCGGTGGATGCGTGCACCAAAAGCCATGACGCCGCGGAACTAGCCATGCTGCAAATCTGTGGCGATTTTGGACAGCCAGCGCCGGATTGCCGCCTGCGCGTTGGCCGAGAGCCCGGACGCCAGCCGCCGTTCCACGGTTCGGACATGGCGGCGGCATTTGTCGAGCAGCACAGCGCCGCGCCGGGTCAGCGTCCACTGCAGCACCCGGCCATGGATCGGGTGCGGGCGCTTTTGGATGGCGCGATCACGTTCAAGGTTGCGGATGATGACGCCGACGGTTTGCGGGGTCAGCAGCGCCACCCGCGCCAGGTCGGCACCCGACAGGCCCGGATAGCCCCGCAGCATCGTCAGCACCACGAATTGCGGCGAGGTGACGCCAAGCTCGGCCAGCGCCCGCTCGATCGTCAGCCGGGTCGCGGCCTGGGCCTGCCGCAGCAGATAGGCGAGGTGGCCTTGCTCGCCGCGCTTGCCCTCGCCGGGAGGCGGCGGGCGGATTATCGCGAGCACGGGATTTGGGGCGGATCGTTTCCGGCGCGAGGGAGATTTTTCCCGAGGGCGTTTTTGACGCGATTTTTTTGGGCTTTTTGCCGGCGCTTTTTTCACCGCGCGCGATTTGGCTTTTCTCGATGGTGCGATCTTGCGTGTCATATAACGGCTCTTATAATAAATCAGTGCACTGATAACATAAGGCGATGAACATGTCACATGCCCGCAAGGAATATAAGGACTTCATGGCGCTGGCGCCCGAGGCCTATGATGTCGTGCTGGCGCTGGGCAAGGTCGCCGCGGCGGCCGGAATCGACAAGCAACTGCTCGAGTTGATCAAGCTGCGCGCCTCGCAGATCAACGGCTGCGCCTTTTGCGTGCAGTATCACATCCTGCAAAGCGAGAGCCTCGGCATGCCGGCCGACAAGCTCAATCTGGTCGTGGTCTGGCGCGAGGCCCCGCAATTCTCAGCCCGCGAACGTGCCGCGCTGGCCTGGACCGAAGCGCTGACATTGCTCAGCGGTGGCGTCAGCGATGAGGTCTATGCGCAGGCGAGCGCCGAGTTCACCGAAAAGGAACTGGCCTATCTCACGTCGGCCGTGGCCTCGATCAATGTCTGGAACCGGTTCGGCGCCGCCTTTCGCTGGACCCCGCCGGCGCGGCCAAAGGCGGCCGGCGCATCGAAATAGCTGGAAACGCTAAGTGCGGCGGCGTGCGAGCGGATCGCTTCCAAATCGATTGTCACCCGCGGTTCCCGCGAACAGACCGAGCAATACGATCGCCAGCAAATAGAGAAGCAGCAAATTGATGCCGAGCAGTTTTGCAACGGACGGGAACGCCAGAACCGCGGCCATCCACCATCCCGAAACGTTGAAATCGTGCAGTCGCTTCACGACGACGGCGATGAGCGGCCAACCGACAATGAGAACCGCCGCCGTTACCGGCCATTTGAGGGCGAACTCGAGTTCACCGAGATCCCAGGAACGTCCGCGCGAATTGTAGAGCAAGGGATTAGGGAGAGCCCGGATCAGGACAACCTCCGCGGCGATCAAGCCGATATAGCCGAGCCAGAACTCCTGACGGGTCGCCCGACCGCTTGGCGACAACAAGAACCAGGTGAACGTCGAGATCATGTCGCGATTCCAGGAACGTGCAGCTTGCCGGCAAAGTGGAGCCTGGGTTCGCTTTACAAGCTACCGGTTAATGCCGACGAAATGGATCGTTCAAATCTGACGGGTTTGGCGGTGCGACCTGTTGCCCTAGTTATCGCCGCCCTCGCTGCCTTCTTGCGTATCGGGGCGGATGATCTCCTGCGGCAGCGCGTGGGCGACGGCGGCCGGCGCAGTCGGATCGGTGCCGAGCTCGCGGCCGCGGCCCCGCAGCAGCCGCTCATAGGCCGAGATCAGCGTGGTGTAGGGATTGACCCAGATCCAGCCGTCGCGCGTGAACACCTGCACGTCGAAATGCAAGTGCAGCGAGGTGCCGTTGGGATAATCGAGGTAGTTCGAGGCCACGCCGATCTTTTCGCCCTCGGCGACCTGGCGGCCGTTGAGAATCCCGTCGGCGTCCATGCTGGACGGGTTCATGTGCATGTAGCGGAAGCGGATATGCTCGTTGCGGGTGTTGACCTGCAACGTCGCCGCCTGCTGTTTCAGCGAACGGATCAGGACGCCGTCGCGAACCGCGACGACCGCTTGCTGCTTCGGATCGCAACTGCCGGGGCTTTCGCTGTTCAGCGGCGAGCACGTGCCGGGGCGGATGTCCTGCCCCTGATGGCCGAAGCCGGCGGCGCATTGGCCGACCTCGAAACTGCGCGCCTCGCAGAAATTGTCCTGCCAGGGATAGCCGCGTTCCCCAGGGTTGCGCCTGCCGAAGGATTGCGAGCGGGCGAAGGCGGGCGCCTTTTCCAGTGGAAACCGGATCTGCGAATAGGTCGTCACGTCAGCCCGCCCGCCTTGCCTGCGCGCGCCGCTGTTGGCGACGATCTCGCCACTCGGGCGGTAAATGAAGTCGGGCGAGGGCACGATCGGCCGTTCGGCAATCTCGGAGGGGATGTCCCGGCGTGGCCGCGAGGGCTGCCCACCGGCGATGCGCAGCGCCTTCAGGAATCGTTCCGCGACCGGATAGGCCTCGCGGCAGGCCAGTCGCCGCGGGCGCGGCGTCGAGTCGAGGCACTGGATCGAGACCACATAGGGCACCCCGAATCGCGTGAAGGCGTAACGCACATAGCCTTCGCGGATGAAGCGCCGCATATCGGGGAATTGCGCGGCCAGCGCCTTGACCGGCTCACCCTTGCCGCCGAGGGGATCGGCGAGATCGTAAGTCAGGATCGAGCCGGTGATCTGCACCTCGACCGGCTTGGCATAGATCCGTTGCGGCATGCCGTCGCCTGCGCCCGGCTCGAACGCAAACATCGCGTCGTAACCGGCGGCGCCGGCGTGGAACAGATCGGCGGGACGGAAGTCGGCCTGGAAGCGCGATACCGACAGGCTGTCGGGGGCGCCGCCCCGGCGGGCTTCGAGATAGTCTGCGGTGTCGAACGGCAACAGCACCGGGACAGGGCTGCGTCCGACCCCGGGGAAGACCGGCGAGGTGATCGCATTCAGCTGCACCAACGCCGGCATCGAACGCGGATCCCAGCGCGGCGCGCGCCGCTGGCTGGCAAAGCTGAAGGCGGAAGCAATCGTCGGCTGGGCGTTGATCTCGGAGCGAAGCTGATCCAGCACCGCGCGCCATTCGACGCGGACGGCCGAGATCGAAGGTGTGCGGAACACGTCGGCCGAAGCACCGGTAACACCGGCGGGAAGCAAACAGAAGGCTGCCAGCCAAAGCCTGAGCAAGCGGACAGCCTTCGTACCCAATGCATCGCCCCCTGGCGCGTGCCCAATTGTCCTCTACGCCTAATCCTTGGCGCGTTCGACGTAGGAACCGTCCTCGGTCATGATCACGATCCGCGTTCCGGTTCCGATGTGCGGCGGCACGTTGGTGCGCACACCGTTGGACAGGATAGCAGGTTTGTAGGACGACGACGCGGTCTGGCCCTTGGTGACCGGCTCGGTTTCGACAACTTCCAGCGTCGCGCGCTGCGGCATCGTGATCGCGACCGGAACCATGTCGTGCAGCGAGAGCTTCACCGACATATTCTCCTGAAGGTAGGGCGCGGCCGAGCCGACGATGTCCTTGGCCACCTGGACCTGGTCATAGTTTTCCGCGTTCATGAAATGGAAGCCGTCGGCGTCCTCGTAGAGATAGTTGAAATTGTGATCCTCGATCGTCGCCTTCTCGACCTGGTCGGTGGTCTTGTAGCGTCCCGAAATCTTCACGCCGTCGCCGATCCGGCGCATTTCGATCTGGCTGACCGGGGTTCCCTTGCCGGGGTGGATGTTCTCCGCGGTCAGAA
>JBOHIT010000826.1:0-8509 GCA_050726155.1 Bradyrhizobium sp. | reverse complement strand
CATCTCTCCTTCCCACACCAGCGCGTAGCAGGCGGCGCCTTTAGGGAGGGGCGACATGCCGAACGCACAAAGTATATGGGACCTCTCGTGCGAAGAAGAGAAATAGTGTGCCCGACCGCCCAGAAGGCGGCCTTTTTCCAAGATGGCCCCAGCGCTCGAAACACCTCTGTAGCCGCCGTTTCGATGAGAGCCATGTAGATGCTCATGATTATCGCGCGGCCACCATCCGCTCATGCAGATGACGTCGGGGAGGACACTAAGCTCGCCGATTGCATCCAGTACATCAGCCACCGATACGGCGGAATATCTGTAGTTGGAGTCCTTCTCGGCCTCGATAGAGAACATCAAACGAGAGTTCTGAACAAAAGCAATGGCGCCGTCGTGGCCTGGATTATACGACAGGAATTTCACGTCTCAGTATGCTCCAAATCAGTTAATGGTGAGCGTCTTCAACGCAGTCGAGCCCGACGAAGCCTACTTCGACGCGCGAAGGTCTGAACATCGGAGCCTGATTGTCCATCGCGGGCTAACGAGCGAACCGGTCCTCGTCGGGGATGCGCAAAATAAGCGGAGCTTATCGGTTCAGCTTAGATACCCTCTGTCAACTGCAACGCGAGAAAATCTTGTTGGCAACCATCGAGCGCCATTGGATTCTCGTCCGGATCGTACAAAACTTACATTGCTCCGCTGCAGCTGGAGCAATCGATAAGGGGGTCAGACGAAGGAGCCAGTTGACCGACAAGGAATTGGCAAAATGGAGTCCGGCGGCTGCTGACTGATAAGCTTTCGAGCAAAACCTTGTCAGTGCGATAGCTCGTCAGGCTCATAACCTGAAGGTCATAGGTTCAAATCCTATCCCCGCAACCAGCTTTCTTGAATCACATCAATGAATTAGCCCGCCTCTGGCGGGCTTTTCATTTATTGACAGACGCTTCCCTTCGCTCCTAAACATTCCTGAGTGATTACAGAGATTTACGAGTTCTCCTACGATCCGTTCCCGCGCCCTACAGAATTCTGCGCGGCTCAAAATGGGCTCAAAGCTTTTCGCAGCCCTATGCGACTGCCAAGCGGGATGTCGTAACGCGTTGCTGACTGGGCTCGGAGCACGAGCGGCAACCGTGTCTTACCGGCACGCCTGAATGAATGGTGTTCTCTGCGCGTAACGGCGTCATGTATGTTTGTTGTTCGTGCGCGGGCACGCCCGCTCCGGACAGATGGCGAAGGAAATAGCTCGCCGTTAGAAGTCCCGCCCAGAACGACACAAATGCGATCGTAGGAATGCGTCCGCCGTTCGGATCGTCGTACGGATGAGCGCATTCCGCGCATCCGAGACCGGCTTCATGAAAGGATGCCATTGAGCACCAGTGTGTCGTTGCGCCCACGGCAAGCCATCCCGGGTTTGCGCGCTGCACCTCCCAACGGGTAGGGATATCATCGACGCCAACGAGCACAGCCGGGGCGAGCCGCAGGTTTTTACGAATATCACGGTCGTATCGCACATCGATCGGATCGACCAAAATCCCGGTCGAGGCGAGGGCGTCGGCCACTTGCTCTCCCTTTGCCCGACCCACGTCCTGACGGCGCAAGATGGCGTAACGGTTCAGGTTACTCAGATCGGCGGTGTCCGGTTCGATTATGCGCGTGTGCCCGGTGACGTTAGGAACGCGGGAGAGAACGTATAGCGCGGCATGGATGATGGCGCCGCCGCTGATGCAGTCGAATGCTCCGAGGGCATCAACCTGAGGCGTGTCCTCGGGAGCGAGTTGGTAGGTAACTTCGTCCGTTGGCGCGAACACTGTTCGCAGCCGTTCGGGATTGTGGGCTCCGTGTCGGAGTTTCTGTATGGCGCATTTGAACGCTTCGACGGCGGCAAGCGCACCAGCTGCCATGCCACCCAGCGGCCAATCCTCGCCGCGCCAAGGCAAGGCGGAGCGCTCAATCGAACCAGTCCAGGCGGTCGCATTCAGTCGAATGCAGCGATCCGTCGCTATGTCGATCTTCGTATCGCCGAGCGCTACCACAAGATCGACGGGATGATCAGGAAGGGACGTGCTGAATTCCACGCCGGGCAACAGATCAACCCCAGCCGCCACCAACTCGGTGATGAGCGAGCCGGACCGCAGCGGGATCTGATGCCCGGCCATCGGCATGTCTGGCGCGATGAGATAGACGCAATGCCCGGTTCGCGCCATCAAGAGCGCGGCCGTGACGAACGCCGACTGTGCCGAATGCGATCTTAAACTGACTGCATCTGCAACCAGCGCCACATGTGTGCCCGTGAGCGCCAACAACAATGCCTCGTCCGGCACCGACATCAAAACCTCGTCGCGCATCAACAACGTGGTGCGATCCAGAGCATCGTTCAGGGTCATGTCACCACCAACCGGGATTCAATGGCGACCTGCTGCCAGCGGCCATTGGGCTGGATTTCCGTGAGGAAGGCGTCCTTGAAGCCGACAGGGCCGAGGGCGAAATTCGGGATGACGAGCGACAAGAAACCCGGCTTGTGAAGGATCGGGTAGTCGTCGTCCGTCTTGGAATGAAAGGCTTCGCCGGGATGGGTGTGAACCTGCACGCGGACGCCGTGGTTGGTGTTGCCCAACTCAAGCCAGAACGCGTTAAGCCAGTCATCGTCGAGCACAAAGCCGCCGAAGTGGGCGGCATGCTTGGGATGGATCACCCGCGAAAGTGTTTCCGGGGTATTCCACGAGCTGATCCAGAGGGCCTGGCACTCTTCGCGACCGTGCCCACACTGGCGGAAATGCTCGAAGGTTTCTTCCAGCATTTCCTTGGTGAGGTGGTACCGCACTAGGCACCGCCCTTCACGGTGCTGGGACGCAGCAGCAACACTTCGCAGGGCTTGATGCCGGCTTCCTTGATCGTCTGCGCGTCGGGCAATTCCTTGCCGTCCTTGTAGAGCGACAAGGTGTGGGGGTTCGGCAGCGGGCCGAAGGCCTGGATGGCCTTGTCGAGCAGGTGCTTAACCGTCTCCTCGACGCGGACCTTGAACTTCTTCTTCACGCCGTCATAGAGGACCAACACGTCGAAGGTGCGGGGGTGCTCGATCTCCTCGATCGCCTTCTTGATCTCGGCTTCGGCTTCGCCGATCTCCTTCAAAGCCTGGCGCTCTTTTTCACGCGCCTGTTCAAGATCGTGTTCGGCCTTGTGAAGGTGTGCGATGGCCTCTTCGGACGGGTGGTTGCAGACAATTTCCGACATGTTTTGCTCCATAGGTGCGTTGCGTTATAGAATCAGCGGTGCCTGAAATATCAAGCAGTGCTTGCCTGATATAACAGGCAGTGCCGGATGAGTCAAATTCTAGTTGGCAGCGCTTGAAATATCAGGCAAAATGCCCAAATCAGCCCTTAACCGAGGATTCCGTGAGCTTAGGCAAAGAACTTCAGAGAATTCGCGCATTGCGCGGGAAAAGCCTTCGAGCCGTCGAGGAGGCTACCGGCATTTCGAATGCCTACCTGTCGCAGCTCGAACGTGGCGACGCGCAGCGCCCTGCGCCTGACAAGCTTCAAGCACTCGCTGCCTGTTATGAGGTCCCCTATGAGGACCTTTTACGGTCTGCGGGTTACCTGGAGAAAGGCGACAAGACCTCTTCTGGCGAACGCGAGCAGACCAGCGCCGTGCACGCGGCCCTGATGAGCGCCAACCTCTCACCCGAGGAAGAAGACGCCGTCGTCAAATATATCCAGTTCCTTCGTTTCCAGAATAAGAAGTAAGGACCCGATATTGGCCCTACC
Source organism: Bradyrhizobium sp. (assembly GCA_050726155.1). Taxonomy (GTDB): domain Bacteria; phylum Pseudomonadota; class Alphaproteobacteria; order Rhizobiales; family Xanthobacteraceae; genus Bradyrhizobium. The sequence goes on along the minus strand of JBOHIT010000826.1, from coordinate 4,757 downwards.
GAAACAGAAAATCGCGGTAAGGCCAGAATCGGAACCGAAGATTTCCACTTTGGTGCGGAAGCTTTTGCGCGAAGCTGACGCTGAAGGCATCCTGCCGACGCCACTCGATCGGCTCTTTGAGGTCGCCAAAGTAAAAAATATCGCCGAGTTGCCTGACGAGGAAGCGTTCTTAAAAACGCTCTCGGACAAAATGCGCGGCTTCTTCATCAGCGCTAAGCAGAAGCTTCGCGGTATCGCCGATATCCGCGAGCGCGCTTCCTACGTTCCCCCTGATCCGAACAACATCGGCCGCGAGCGCTTTGCCAAAGGACATGAGCTCGGCCACAACGTCATACCGTGGCACGGTGTCGACCCGGCCTATCTCGACGACAATGAGTCGCTGGGGCCCAACGCCAAGGGGTTGTTCGAGCACGAGGCCAACTTCTTTAGTTCGGATACGATTTTCCAGGGCGCTGGTTTCCGTACGCGTTCGCGCGACTACACGCCTGACTTCAATGCCATCTTCAAGCTCGCCCACGATCACGGAGCGTCACGGCAAGCCACAGCGTGGCGCTTTGTCGAAGAGCAAGATGAGGCTATCGCGCTCTTGCAGTACTACAGCAGCAAGGCCGTTGATGAGTACGGCAACCCTGTGCTTGCCATTTGGCGGTCCGTCGGCTCGCCGGAGTTCCTGCGGCGCTTTCCCAATATCGATCCTCCGATGACGTTGCGGACCGGGCACCCCTGGGTGGCCGCTCGCGACGTGAACCGCGTTTGCAGCGGCAACGAAAATCTCCTGTGCGATGGTGCGCACACCATGTTCGAATGGCATAGCTGGTGGAATAGTCGCGCCTTGTGCGTTCTCGTTCGTCGCAAACCGCTGCTTAGCCTCGTGGGTGGCTTCCTTCGCCCGAGCTAGTTCGCCTTCAATATCTCCTCCCAACAGGTCGTATAGCGTTGTGAGAGATTTTCCCGCCGCATCTTCCAGGCCCGCGAGCGGTCGGTCGAGCCATAAGATAGGATGTCGCGCCCGTAACGAGCCGTCAGTTGATCCAGTGCGTACATGCGAGCCTTCGACCGCGTGTCATCAGGCGTATCGAAAAGCCCGGCCTGTACGCGGGAAGAAGGCACCAGATCAAGCAACATGACGCCAGCTTTCTTATAGCGAAATCCCTGGCGCCAAACGACAGAGAGGGCACGCTGTGCGGCAGCTATGAGCTTGCCGGTATCTGCGCTGGCCACAGGTAGCTCGATTAGCTTCGACGCCTGATACTGTGCATCCTGCGGACGAAAGCCGTTGGTTTCGAGGAAGACCATGACCTTTGCCGTTGCAAGGTTCTGGCGCCGCATCTTTTGCGCCGCTCGTGAAGCGTAAGCGCTCACGGCCTGTTCCATTTCGGCGCGCGTCTCTATGGCCCGGCCAAAGGACCGTGAGGCAACGATATTCTTGCGGTCAGGCACAACGGCCTCCAGCGGGAGGCACGATACGCCGCGTAGCTCCAGCACCATGCGCTGCATGACCACGCCGAAATGCATGCGTATGAATTCGGGATCGGCGCGCTTTAGGTCCAGCGGCACATGTATGCCAAGGGCTTCCATCCGACGGGCTAACCGCCCGGCAACGCCCCACAGGTCGGTGAGTGCCATACGCGACAGCGCAGCCTCTTGGTCAGCCTCGGAAAGCAGGAGATTGACGCCGCCTGTACTCAGATCCTTTTTCGCAAAGCGGTTGGCAACCTTCGCCAGGATTTTGGTTGGTGCAATGCCGACCGAGACCGGTATGCCGGTCCATTGACCGACGGTGCGGCGCACGTCGCGGCCATGAGCATCAAGCCTGCTTTCAAACCCAGCGAGACTCAGGAACGCTTCATCTATGGAGTAGATTTCAAGATCGGGCGTGAAGCCTGCAAGGGTCCGCATCACGCGGCTGCTCATGTCGCCATAGAGTGTGTAGTTGCTGGACCGCACAATGACGCTATGACGTTCGAACAGCTCGCGGCTGAGATGCCACGGCGCACCCATTTCAATGCCAAGCGCCTTTGCCTCGTTCGAACGGGCAATGACGCAGCCATCATTGTTGGAGAGAACGACAACAGGCTTGTTGCACAACGCCGGCTGAAATACACGCTCGCAGGATGCGTAGAAGTTATTGCAGTCGACGAGTGCGAAAGGACCAGGCATGGCAGCTCAGAGAAATCGGATGCAATGGTTGATCACACCCCAAACCTCGAAGGCCATTTCCTCTGCGATTTCAATGTCGCGGTAACTCACATTCTCAGCCTGCAGCCAACAGCGAGTGCCTTTTCGTCGGTAACGCTTTATGGTGAATTCGCCTTCGAGGAGCGCCAGCACGATGCTGCCATCGATCGCACTGCCAGCGCGATTTACGATCGCAATATCTCCGGGGAAAATTCCGGCGCCAACCATGCTGTCACCAGTCACGCGGACGGCAAAGGTTGCGGCCGGGTTCTCGACCAGCAGTTCGTTGAAGTCGAGCGGGCGGTCTAAATAATCGTCCGCGGGCGAAGGAAATCCACAAGGAGCGGTAGACCCCATGAGAGGTATGGAGATGGCCCATCGGCCTTCCACCCTGATTGGGCGCGCGTTCGCGTTTGAAGCCTTTCCCGGAGACGCGGTGAGCCGCCGAAAAATCCGGCGGAAATCGGCAACAGATGATGGCGGGCTGGCCAGAGCCATCCATAGGTCTCCACGACAGTAAAATTCAGATGTTCTACCTTTGTTCTCATGGACGCAAGAGTCAACTGGATTTCGAAAACCCTTGTAAATTGCAGCCTTACGGCGCTTCCGATTGACGTGGGAACCTTTTGCATCGAGAAAAGCGTATTGCCAAAAGGTTTCAACGTGTGGGGGAGCTGTGCGGATTCAGTCGATTACGGTCTCTGGCTTCCGATCTTTCGGCCCAAAGCCTGAACAGATGAGTCTGGCCGACGATTTAACGACCGTCGTGGGACCGAACGCATCAGGTAAAACGGCGCTGCTACATACACTTGCGAAAATGTTTGGCGTTTCCAGGTCGCAACGAACGCTGCACCGGTCAGATTTTCACTTGCCCAAGGATGTGACGCCTGACGACCGTACGACACGTGACCTATTCATCGATGTCGTTATATCGCTCCCTGAATTGAAAGCAGGCTCAGCTACGGCAGAGGCCGTCGCGCCAACGTTCCGCCATCAGCAACTTGAGGGGCCAAAGAAAATGCCTTTGTGCCGCTTGCGGCTGGAAGGGCGTTGGCAAGACGATGGCACAGCCGAGGGCGAAGTGACGCAAGACCTATTCTGGGTCGACCATCTCAAAGAGAAAGTCGAGGCAGACGACAAGCATGCCGTCTCTCCAGCCGATCGAGGTCTTATCCAATTCTATTACACCCCAGCCTCGCGGGATGCAGCGACACAAATTCGCGCCACGACGGGCGCGCTGGCTGCACGTTTAATCAAAGCAATCGAATGGTCAAAGGATACGCGCAAAGCGGTTGACGACGCGACCAAGAAGCTCTCGGATGCCTTTGGCGGCGAGGCAGCGATAGATTCTATCAGTAAAGCGCTGAGTGTGCGTTGGAAAGAGCTTCACGACGAAGCAACAGACACCGATCCCAGCCTTGCGCTCGTTAGCAAGCGATTTGAGGAAGTCGTCGCACACATTCAAGTCATGTTTCAACATGGTCCCGCGAAAATCGAACGTGGCCTTGACGTTCTGAGTGACGGCCAGCAGTCCCTTTTCTATTTCGCTCTCGCCGCGGCTGTTTTCGATCTGGAGCGCGCTGCGGTAGCGGCCAAAGTCAAAGGCTTCCGGGCGGATGAGTTGCGTATACCCGCGCTCAGTATCTTCGGAATCGAGGAGCCGGAAAATCACCTGTCGCCCTATTACCTATCCCGCATTGTGGCGCAGATTCGTTCCGTCGTGAGCGGCAACGCGGCTCAAGCCCTTATTACGAGCCATTCGCCATCCGTGCTTAGTCGCATCGAGCCTAAAGAGGTCCGCTACTGCCGTTGTGACGCAGATTCCCGAGCTTCCACTCTGCGCGGAATCGAGTTGCCATCAGATGCTACGGAGGCCGCAAAGTTCGTTAGGGGAGCTTTGCTGGCATTTCCAGAACTTTACTTTGCGCGCTTCGCAGTTTTGGTCGAAGGCGACTCAGAGCGGATCGTTTTTCCTCGTCTCGCACAGGCTGAAGGCATCATGCTTGATCCTTCTTTTGTGGCGATCGTACCGATCGGTGGGCGACATGTTCAACACTTTTGGAAGCTACTGGAGGGCCTGTCGATACCATATGCAACGTTGGTTGATCTCGACCTGGGCAGAAAAGGAGGCGGCTATGGCCGTGTAGCGACCGCATTTTCCGAGCTAATTGCGGTCGGCGGCGATGAGAAGAAACTGCTTGCGACGGACACAGGCGCGACAACCATCGAGAAGATGAAGAGTTTCGACTCTTCTAAGTGGGACACGATATTGAGGTGGATTGAAGTCTTGGAAGGGAAGGGTGTGTTTTTCTCTTCCCCGCTTGACCTCGATATGGAGATGCTTACCGCTTACCCGGATGCTTATAAGGCCATCATTCCTAAGGGGGGCGGTCCTGCCTTGACACTGGACGAAGCCACAGAAGTCGTGCTGGGCAAAGGCGGAAAAGGAATCGCAGATTATACGGCTGCAGAACTAGCCGAATACAAAGATCGTATGCCGGCCTATCGCTACCACTTTTTGACCCGCAGCAAGCCCGCTACCCATTTGCAGGCGCTGGCACAGCTCGATGATAGCAAAC
>JBOHIT010000825.1:0-29583 GCA_050726155.1 Bradyrhizobium sp. | reverse complement strand
CCCACAAGGGGAGAGGGTAAGCAGGTTCACATCGGCGGGGTGATCCCGTCGCGGCCGACATTGACGCGGGCGGCTTCCAGCGTGCCGTCTTCCTTCTTGGTGGCACCGAAGATGATGATCTTGGCGCCCGGCTTCATTTCGGACTTGTCGCCGACGACGAAGGTGACGATCGGCGTATCCGGCGGCACCACGACTTTCTTCTCGCCGTCCTTGTACTTGACCAGGATGTTCTGGCCGTCGACGCCCTTCACGGTCTGCGCCACGGTGGCGTTGGTCATGGTCGAGTTCGGCCGCTGGTCCCAGGGCCGGAAACCTTCGGCGGCGCCGCGCTGGTTCTCCGGGAAAATATGCACGGCGACCGCCTTCTGGGTGCCGTCCGGCTCCGGCAATGCGGTGACGCCGATGTAGGAGCCTTCCTTGATCTCCGACAGTTCGGTCTTGGCGACGCCGAACACCGTTACATTGTCCGTGGTGCGGACTTTCACGTCGGTGCCCTCACGCGTCTTGATCGACAGCAGGGCGCCGTCGACGGCCTCGATGGTGCCGCGGATCCGGACCGTCGGCGTTGGCGGTTGCTGCGCCCAGGCGACCGTCCCAAACATGGTCGCAAAGGCAAATGAAGCAGCGAGCAGGCGTGACGTGTTCCGCATGGCGATATCCCTCTGAATGTCCTTGATCTGTCCCAACAACGCCAACACCGGACGGGAGTACCTATTCCGCTTCCCTTCTCCCCTTGTTGTGGGAGAAGGTGGCGCGGACGAAGTCCGTGCCGAATGAGGGGTCTCTATCCTCATCCCGAGCCTTACCGTGAGGAGAGAACCCCTCACCCGTCCGCGATGCTTTCGCTTCGCGTGCACCCTCTCCCACAAGGGGAGAAGGAAGAACGCTGTCACATCGGCGGCGTCAGCCCGTTGAGGCCGACGCTGACCCGGTTGGCTTCGAAGGATCCGTCCGGCAGCTTCTTGAAGAAGGCGATCACCTTGGCGCCGGCCTTCAACTCGGATTTGTCGGCGGGGACATAGGTCACGACCGGCGTCTCCGGCGAGACCAGAACCTTCTTCTCGCCGTCCTTGTATTTGATCAACAGCGTGTGACCGTCATTGCCGGCCACGGATTGATCCACCGTCGCGTTGGTCATGGTCGAGTTCGGGCGCAGGTCGAACGGCCGCGATCCCTCGCCGGTGCCGCGCATGTCCTCGGGAAAAACGTGCACTTCGACCGCGTTGTTGGCGCCGTCCGGTCCGGGCACCGTGGTGGTGCCGATGAAGGAGCCGACCTTGATGTCCGCCAGCGATATCTTCGCGATCCCGACCAGGCGCATGTCGCTTGCCATGCGCAGCCTGAAATCCTCGCCGCCGCGCGACTTCACCGCAAGCACGTCGCCGTCGACCGCTTCGATGGTGCCGCGAACCCGCGTCGGCGAAGGAGGCTGCTGGGCGATGGCGTAGATCGTGGAAGCCGCGACCATCGCGACGGCGAACAGCGGGCGAATGAGGGCCGAACAGTGCTGGGACATGGGGGATCTCCGGTAGGCGCCACGTAACCATTGACCCCAATTCCGCAACGATATTCCCGCTCAAATGCGCGCGATCAGCAAAAGTGGATACCGGTTTTGCGTCCGATCGCGCGCCAATTTATAGAAGAAGCGCATGATCTTATCGCCAAACCGCTTACACTTTGGCGGATCATGCGCCCTTGAGATCGGCTTCGACGATCGCACGAAGTTCTGATGTCACTTCCGGGCGCCGCCCGAACCACAATTCAAACCCGCGCACCGCCTGGTGCAGCAGCATGCCGAGCCCATCGGCGGTTCGTAGTCCGCGCGCCTGCGCGGCTGACAGCAACGGCGTTTCCAGCGGCACATAAACCAGATCGCTGACCACGGCGTTCGACGGCAGGCGCGAGACATCGAGTTCCAGCGCCGGCTGGCCGTGCATGCCGAGCGAGGTCGTGTTCACCAAGAGGCCCGCGCGCGGCAGCAATTCATTCAAGGCATCCCACGCCACCGGCAACACGCTCGCGCCAAATTGATCCGCCAGCGCACGCGCACGCTCGAGCGTCCGGTTGGCCAGATGCACGCGCTTGATGCCGCGCTCGATCAGCCCGAACAGCACGGCGCGCGACGCGCCGCCGGCGCCCAGCACCAGCGCATCCTCAGCCCTGTCCCACCCAGGCGCGCAGGCGTCGAGATTGTTGATGAAGCCCTCTACGTCGGTGTTGGTCGAGCAGAGCTCGCCCTGCTCGAACCACAGGGTGTTGGCGGCGCCGACCGCGCGGGCGCGCGCGTCCGGCTTCGACAGCGCCAGCGCGCGCTCCTTGTGCGGAAGCGTGACGTTGGCGCCGACAAAGCCGCGCAGCGAAAGCCGGAACACAAAATCCTGAAACTCGTCGGGCGGTACGGCTTCGATGACGTAGCCGCCCTGGATGCCGAGCGTCCGCAACCAGTAATGATGGATCAGCGGCGAGCGCGAATGCGCGGCCGGCCATCCGATCAGGCACGCGGCGGGAGGTCTGGTTCCACTGGTCATGGCAGTCAATTCGGCCAAGCCGGAGGCGGTGTCAATGCCGGGGGCGGTCGCCAAAACGATCAGATCCGAGCACGAAGTAAGTCAGCACCGGCTGAAGCGCGCGGAATCCCGGCGTTTCGGCGCGCCGGGCTCCGTGCGCACGAACGCGGCTGAAATCCCGCCGCCGCCTACCTTGCCGGAGAACGTGCCGGTCGCTCCGCGGGAGAACGCGAAGTTCAGCACGATCTGGGACCCGGATATCGTGCCATTGGCCGATCCCGAACTCGGACCGCCATCCGCTCTGCGGCCGGTGACCGATGCGCTGACGTTGGTCCCGCTTTGCTGAAGGGACATCTGCCAGCTATTGCCGCTCGCCCAGGTGCCGCAATAGTTGCCCGAAACGGACACGGCGTTCTGTGCAACGGCGCCGGTTGCAACCAGCGCAAGCAACGTCGCGCCCGCGAGTACACGCAAGGACATTCCCCCTCCCCCAATCCAAATCCCGTCAATCCCGCGATGGACTGCGCTGACGAGATCATGACGCCCGCCCAGGCGTCATGATCCCAATTCGCGTTTCTCAGGCCGCAACCCGATGCGCGGCGATGATCTGGTCGGCGGCGCGGCCGGTCACTTCGGCCATGCGGTCGAACTGCCGGGTGAAACCACCGGCGCCGGCGGTGGCTGACCTGAGCTCCACGATCAGGTCGCCGATCTCCGCCTCCGGCATGGTGGCGCGGACGCAGTCCCAGCCGGCCCAGCCCTCGCGGGTATCGAAGCCGAGGATCTGGCCGCGCCGCGCCGACAGGATAGCGTTGATCTTCGCCGTCGCTTCGGTGGGGCAGACGATCTCCACCAGGTGGATCGGCTCCAGCAGCACCGGCTGGCACTGCGGCAGCGCCTCGCTCATGCCGAGCCGCGCCGCGGTCCGGAAGGCGAGATCGGAGGAGTCGACGCTGTGATAGGAGCCATCGGTCAGGGTGACGTGGAGGTCGATGACGGGGAAGCCGAGCGGCCCGCGCACGAGGCTGTCGACCACGCCCTCTTCCACCGCGCCGATATAGTTGCGCGGCACCGCACCGCCGACCACCTTTTCGTGGAATTCGAAACCGGAGCCACGCGGCATCGGCTTGATCTCTAGCACCACGTCGCCGAACTGGCCGTGGCCGCCGGACTGCTTCTTGTGGCGGCCGCGCTGGCTGATCGATTTGCGGATCGTCTCCTGATAGCCGATCGCCGGCGTGCTCGATTTGACGTTGACGCCAAAGCGATCCTTGAGGCGCTCGAGGGCTACGCGCAGATGCATCTCGCCCTGCCCCCACAGCACGATGTCGTGGGTTTGCGTGTTGTGGATCATCGACAGCGACGGATCTTCCTCGTTCAGGCGCAGCAGCGCCTGGCCGAGCTTGACGTCGTCCTTGCGGTCGTTCGCCGCCAGCGACATCGCCAGCACCGGCGGTGTCGGCTCGACGCGCGCGAGCGAGGCCGGCGCGGTCTTGCCGCTGGAAACCGTGTCGCCGGTCTTGATCGCATCGAGCTTGCCGAGTGCCACGGTTTCGCCGGCTTCCGCCGCCGCCCGCTTACTCTCGTGCCCGCCGCTGACCGCGAGGATGCCGGATACTCGCCCGGTTTCGCCGGAGGAGGATTGCAGCGTCGCGCCGTCGTCGAGATGCCCGGCCAAGAGCCGCACCAGCGACAGCTTGCCGCCGTGCTGCAGATGCAAGGTCTTGAACACATAGGCCAGCGCATCCTTGGACGTTTCCTTGGACGACGCCGCGCCGAGACGTTTCGCGGTATCGGCGACGCCGGGCGCCTCATGCCGCAGCGCCTTCATCAGCCGCAGCACGCCGTTTTCACGTGACGCGGCACCCAGCAATACCGGGCAGATCAGGCCTTCGCGCAATTCGCGGGCGAGATCGTCGAACACCGCGTCGCGCGGCGGCTGGATGTCTTCCAGCAATTGTTCCATCAGCACGTCGTCGTGGTCCGCGAGCTTCTCCAGCATCGAGAATCGCGCTTCCTTTTCGCGATCGAGATTGCCGCCATCCAGCGCGATCACCTCCGAGGGCTTGTGTTCGCGGTAGACAAAGGCGCGCTCCAGCGCGAGATCGACGAAACCTTCGATCAGTTCGCCGTTCCAGATCGGAATCTGCCGCAGTACCAGCGGTACACGCGAAGCCGGCTGCAACGTCGCCAGCGTTTCGCGGATGCGTTTGTTGGCCTTGTCGATCTTGTTCAAAAATAAAAAGCGCGGAATGCCCATCTCCTCGAGTTCGCGCAGGATGATTTGCAGCTGCGGCAGCTTCTTTTCATCGGCTTCGCAGACCACGATCGCGGCATCGACTGCCGGCAGCGCGCCGCGCATGTCCTGCGCGAACTCGATCGAGCCGGGACAATCGATAAAGGTGTAGCTGTCGCCCATGAAACTGGTGGTGGCTGCACTTAAGCCCACGCCCATCTTGTGATGGCGGGCCTCGGGGCTGGAATCGCCGACCGAGGTTCCGGCATCGACGCTGCCGGCTTTGTGGATGGCACCTGTGCGCGCCAATATGGCTTCAAGAAGTGTGGTTTTACCGCTCTGGAAAGGGCCCACCAGCGCAATGCACCGTGGACCTCGGGGACTTCTGACGTCTTGTCCCATTGCCGCCTCCTTGTTTGGAGCTCGGCCCATGATTGGGTCGGCGGATCAGATGCTCCGCCCGTCCCGGCGATTTGGCAAGCGGGAAAACTCGCTGCGGTGCGGCGCGCCGGAGTGTTTGGGCACCGTCATTACGAGGAGCGCCAGCGACGAAGCAATCCATGTCCACGCAAACGGAGAATTGGATTGCTTCGCTCCCTTGCGCAAACGCTTCGCGTTTGTCGCAGGCAATGACGGTCGAGAGACTTACCGCCCCGGCCGCAGTTCCAGGCTTTCCAATCCGGCGGCGAGGCTGACGCCGACCTGGCCCTGCACGCTGAGCGGCTGCAGCGCGATCGAATTGGCCGAGCCGCCGACCAGCACATTGCCGCCGACGCCGACGCCGAGCGTGGCGCTGCCCTGCGCGCCGACATAATTGCCGGAAAGCCCGCCCGGTCCGAGCTGCGCCGTCGGCGCAAACACGCCCCAGGCCAAAGCGGATTCCTGGGTGATGCCGAGATCGAGGCCGACTTTACGGATGGTCGCGACGTAACGGTCTTCCGGCATGCCGTCGGCACGCAACACGCAACCGAGATTGGTGACGGAACCGACGACGAAGCCGATGCTGGCGCCGCCGCGACACTCCAGCACGCCAACCTGCACCCGCGACTGTTGCGCGTAAGCACCGGCGATCGAACTGGCCAGCATGGTGATGGCGGCAGCGGCAACAAGGAGGAGGCGGCGCATGAAGAAATCTCCGGCTGAAACGATGTGATGCGGGCAGGGAATCAAGAAAGGCGCGGACCAAGGGGTGCGCGCCTTTCTATGGCACAACAAACATGACGGTTCCAGATTTGGCAGAACCGGTGACGCAGTTACGGCCAAAAAGAGGCCCGCTCTCGCGGGCCTCTTGCATTAAAATGATCTTCAGCCGCGGCGATGATGCCGGCGGCCGTGACGGCGCGGACCGCCATAGCCACGGAACGGCTCCAGCTGCAGATCGGCAATCCCCGCGGCAACGTTCAGCCCGGTCTGGCCCTGCACGCTGAGCGGCTGCAGCGCGTAGGAATTGGCCGGACCGCCGACCAGGAAGTTGCCGCCGCCGCCGATGCCGACCGACGCGTTGGCGCCGACACCGCCGTAATTGCCGGCGAGATCGCCGCGGTCGACCCGGTTGTTCGGCGCGTTCACGGCCCAGGCCAATTGCGTCTGCCCGGTGATGCCGAGATCGAGGCCGTAGCGGCGTACGGTGGCAATGTAAGGTTCCGGCCGGCGGCCTTCGCTCTTGAACACGCATTCAAGGCTGGTGACCGAGCCGACGACAAAGCCGACATTTTGCCCGCCCTGGCATTGCAGGACGCCGGCGCGCACCGGCGGCAGCGCATCGGCGCTCGCGATCGGCGTGATCAGCGCCGCGATGGCGATGCCGAAGGTCGTAAGGCGTTTCGAAAAAAGCATGTGTCGTCCCCGCTTGATGAACTCAATGTGCGCGGGACAGGAAGGAAGCGCCGTGTCGAAAACATGGCGTTTCAAAAAGAAGACTTCAAAACATCAAACGCTGCGCGCATGTTGTGATTTGACACGCCTTTTTTTGGACGTGTTTGCTTGGGCGTTTTCGTTGCGGAAATTTTCGGACCCAAACCGGAACCTGTCCCACATCATGTGCGGGACAGGCTTCGCTTGAAAACGCGGCCCCGTCCTTCACGGATGCAGGGCGAGCGCATCACCTTATCACTTCGTGACGACGGCGGCGGCTTCCTCGATCAACGACACGACTTCGCGCGGCATCGATGCCAGCGAGGCGTGACTCGCCTTCAGTGTGATGACCTTTTTCGCCGCAAGTCGTCCCGACATCCATTCCTGGTTTGCCGGCGCAATCATGCGGTCTTCGCTGGATATCTGATACCAGGAAGGTTTCTTCTTCCACGCCGGGACCGAAATCTCATTGCCAAACGTGCTGGCAAGCGGGGCTTTCTGGGTCACGGCCATGACCAAGCCTTCCTCCGGCGTCAAATCCTGGCAAAAGCTTTCATGATATTTGTCCGGTTTGACCCAGAGATAGCCGTCATTGTCCGGCGCAAGATTAGCGGCGCCAGCCGGCGGATGCCTGGCCGTAATGCCACCCGGGCTTTCGCCGGCATCCGGCGCGAATGCGGCAATATACACCAGACCGGCCACATTCGGCTGATTACCGGCCTCCGTAATGACAGCCCCGCCGTACGAATGGCCGACGAGGAGAACCGCGCCCGGCTGCTGCGCAATCATCTTTCGGGTCCGCTCGGCGTCATCGGCGAGCGAGGTCAGCGGCAATTCAACGGCATGCAGAGAGGTGTGACCGCGCTTGGCAAGCTCGACGATGGCCTTGCTCCAATGCGCCGCGCCGCCCCAGAACCCGTGCACCAGAATGATCGAAAGGTTTTGGGCCATGATCTTCCTCCGGAGTTCCGACTTCGGCTTTATTGCCGAGGTACAGCACAACGAAAGCACAGGCCGCGCCAAAAGCAAGGCGCGCCCCGATAAAGAGGCGCGCCCTGATCAACCCGTCAAAATGCCTGCAACCCTTCGGCTTATTTGACTATCTCAAATTGCCGCAAAAGCGCTGGATGCGTTTGCAGGCTTCCTCAAGGTCGCTGGTCTTGGTGGCGTAGGAAATCCGGAACGCCGGGCCGAGACCGAATGCCGAACCCTGCACGACGGCGACACCTTCGGTCTCCAGCAGTTCCGTGACGAAGTCCTCGTCGTTCGCGATCACCTTGCCGGACGGCGAGGTCTTGCCGATGGTGCCAGCGCAGGACGGATAGACGTAGAACGCACCCTCGGGCCGCGGGCACTCGATGCCGTTGGCTTGATTGAGCATCGCCACCGCGAGATCGCGGCGTTCCTTGAACACCTTGTTGTTGGCGGGGATGAAATCCTGCGGACCGTTGAGCGCCTCGACCGACGCCCATTGCGAAATCGATGACGGGTTCGAGGTCGACTGCGACTGGATCGTCGCCATCGCCTTGATCAGGTCGGCGGGCCCGCCGGCATAGCCGATGCGCCAGCCGGTCATGCAATAGGCTTTCGACACACCGTTCACCGTCAGCGTGCGGTCGTACAGTTTCGGTTCGACCTGGGCCGGCGTCGTGAACACGAAGTCGTCATAGACCAGGTGCTCGTACATATCGTCGGTCATCACCCAGACGTTCGGATGCTTCACCAGAACATCGGTGATCGCCTTCAACTCGGCGCGCGAATAGGCAGCACCCGTCGGGTTCGAGGGTGAGCAGAGGATGATCCATTTGGTCTTCGGCGTGATCGCCTTTTCCAGCGCGTCGGGCTGCAGCTTGAAGCCATGTGCCGCCGTGCACACGATCGACACCGGCACGCCGCCGGCCAGCGCCACCATTTCCGGATAGCTCACCCAATAGGGCGCGGGGATGATGACCTCGTCGCCCGGATTGATGGTCGCCATCAACGCGTTGTAGAGCACCTGCTTGCCGCCGGTACCGATGATGACCTGGTTCGGCTTGTAGGTCAGGCCGTTCTCGCGCTGGAACTTGGCGATGATCGCCTCCTTCAGCTCGGGAATGCCGTCCACGGCGGTGTACTTGGTCTTGCCGGCCTCGATGGCGTGAATCGCCGCCAGCTTGATGTTGGCCGGCGTGTCGAAATCGGGCTCTCCCGCGCCGAGGCCGATGACGTTGCGGCCTGCCGCTTTCAGCGCGCGTGCTTTATCCGTGACCGCGATCGTCGCGGACGGCTTCACACGGTCGAGCGCAGCGGACAGAAAAGGCATCATCATCTCCTGAATGGCATAATTGGGCACACTGACGTGCCCGTTTCGGAATGATCCGCGATTCTCAATGTTGGGATCGGCGCACCCTAAGGCGCTGCGCCCTGCATCGCAAGAAGCTTGGCCCGAAAGATCGGAATTTTAGGGATCCTTAAAGGGGCTTCGGTACGGTCGCGCAATATTTGGAAATATTCTGTGCCGAAATGACTCAAATCTGGCAGGGATTCTGGCGAGGGATCTGGCAAGGCCTGCGATCGGGCGAATGGCTGACGGCGGCCCGCATGCGCGGCTACAGCCTGATCGTGCTCGGCCTTTTCGTCGTGGTGTTTGCCGGCTGGATCGCCATTTCCGATCGCCTGATCGACCGCAACGGCCGGCCGATCGGCACCGATTTCACCAATGTCTACGCCGCCGGTGCGCTGACCTGGCAGGGCCACGCCGCGGACGCCTATTCGCCAAAACTCCAGCATGCGGCCGAGAAGGCCCTGTTCGACGGCCGCAATGTGCCGTTCTACGGCTGGCACTATCCGCCCTTCTTCTTTGCGGTTGCGGTGCTGGTGGCAGCCCTGCCCTATGTCTGGGGTCTCGCGGCCTGGCTGATCGCAAGTCTTGCGGCCTATCTCGCCGTGATGCGCGCGATCCTGCCGCGGCCGGAAACCTGGCTGGTCGCGGCCGCCTTCCCGGCGGTGCTGATCAATGTCGGCCATGGCCAGAACGGTTTCCTCACCGCGTCCCTGTTCGGCGGCGCCATGCTGTGGCTAGATCGAAAACCCTGGCTTGCCGGTGTGCTGATCGGCCTGCTCGCCTACAAGCCGCAATTCGGCGTGCTGATCCCGATCGCGCTTCTCGCCAGCGGACGCTGGCGCACGATCGGCGCCGCCTCGGCAACGGTCGCCGTCCTCGTCGCCGTCAGCGTCGCGGCGATGGGCAGCGGCATCTGGCACGCCTTCGCTGATTCCATGAATTTCACGCAGACCGTGATCCTCGAACAGGGCGCCACCGGCTGGCACAAGATCCAGTCGATGTTCTCGGCGGCGCGGATGTGGGGCGCGAACATCCAAACCGCCTATGCGGTGCAGCTCTCGCTATCGGCGATGCTCGCGGCAACACTGGCCTGGCTCTGGCACAACGAGGCCGCGTTCGAACTCAAGGCCGCCGCACTCGCATTGGCAAGCCTGCTGGCGACGCCTTACGTGCTCGACTACGATCTCGTCGTGCTCGCGGTCGCGATCGCCTTCTTTGCGCGTCATGGACTGCGCGAGGGCTTTCGCGATTTCGAGATCAGCCTGCTGGCGGCGGTATGGGTCGTGCCGCTGTTGTCGCGCGCAATCGCCGACGCGACCGGCATCCCGCTGGGGTTAATCGTGCTGCTGGCTTTTTACGGCGTCGTGTTGCGGCGTGCGATGCAGGACCGCGCCGGCATCACGATTGACGCAGAGCCCATCGCGCAAGCGTGATCTGAATTGTTCTGGCGTGTCGATAGAATCATTCTGCGCGCGTGCAGTGCGGTAGAGGATTTCGACTTTTTCCATTGTGCGCCTCTTGCGACGCAACCGTAACGGCATCATTGTTTAAGCGCGTTGCGATGATCCGCGCGCAACTTTCGTCCACACCCGATCGATTGAATCCGACACGATGTACAAGCTCTATTCGATGCAGCGCTCCGGCAACAGCTACAAGGTCCGCCTTGCGCTGTCGCTGCTCAACGCGCCGTTTTGCGCGATCGAAGTCGACATCCTGCGCGGCGAAAGCCGCACGCCGGATTTTCTGGCGAAGAATCCCAGCGGACAGGTACCGCTCCTGGAGGTCGCCGAAGGCCGCTACCTCGCCGAGTCCAACGCCATCCTCTGGTATGTCGCCGGCGGCACCTCGCTGGCGCCGGAATCGCGGGTCGAACGCGCCGAAGCACTGCAATGGATGTTCTTCGAACAGCACGCGCTGGAGCCCAATATCGGTGCGGCCTATTTCTGGCTGTCCTTGGTCAAAGGCGGCCGCGACCTGCAGACCCATGCGCTGGAGGACTGGATGGAGCGCGGCTACGCCGCGTTGCAGGTGATGGAAAACCATCTCAAGACCCGGGCCTATTTCGCCGCCGACCAGCTCACGGTCGCCGACATCGCGCTGTATGGCTACACCCATGTAGCCGACCGCTGCGACTTTGACCTCGCGACATTCCCCGCGATCCGCGCCTGGCTGCGGCGGGTCGAGCAGACCACGGGTTTCGTGTCCATGGACTGGCGGCCGGGATCCGAGGTCGACGATCCCGCGAGCATCGCCGCCGGGGCCTGAAGCAGACTGGCTGGTCACGTTCGCTTGAAGAGCCGCCAAAGGTTAAGGACAGCGGGAATAAAGTTAATCTTTGCCGCGATTTTGCCGTTTTCGGCTTCTGCACGCCGCAATATTGCCAGCGGCGGTTGCGATTTTGCCGACGTCGCGGGTGATTCGTCCGCGTCTTGAAGGATTTAGACCATGATACGGTCGCCCGGCGCGGCTGGCTTTGGAAGCCGCCTCGCACCCGTTGCTTCGCCTCGACTGACTAACGCTATCGCCGCCTGTCTGGCGATCGGTACGGTGTCGCTGTGCCTCGTCGTCACACTGACCGTGCTCTCGATCAAGGTGTCCATGGCAATGCCGATCCCGGTCTGATTCCGGGCGTACTCCTGTTCGCAGCTTTGCCAAGGCAGCGCGATGATCAGCATCGCGACCGGACCACGATGAAAGCACCCGCCGGAATGAAATCGCCTGTCGGACTGGTCACCGCCGCACTGACGGCAGCAATCCTGCTGGCCGCGACGCTGGTCATCGCCACCGGCACGCGCGGCGAAGAGACCGAGTTTCCGTCGTCCGCGGGCAGCCTCGACGTGCGCAGCTTCGCGCGCGGCCTGGTCAATCCATGGTCCCTGGCGTTCCTGCCCGACGGCAGATTGCTGGTGACGGAGCGGCCGGGCCGCATGCGCATCGTGACCACGGAAGGCCAGTTGTCGCCACCGCTCAAGGGCGTGCCCGACGTGTGGGCCTCCGGCCAGGGCGGCCTGCTCGACGTCATCGTCGACAAATCCTTTTCGCAAAACAGGACGATCTATTTCTGCTTTGCCGAGCGCACCAGCGGCGGCGGACGCACCGCGATCGCGCGCGCAAAACTGAACGACGGCAGCGGCCGCCTCGACGACACCAAAATCATCTTCCGCCAGGAAGGACCGTTGTCATCGGGCAATCATTATGGCTGCCGCATCGTGCAGGCCGACGACGGCAATCTGTTCGTCACACTGGGCGAACATTTTGCCGCTCGCGACCACGCGCAGGACCTCGGCAACCATCTGGGCAAGGTGATCCGGATCGCGCCCGACGGATCGGCGCCATCAGGTAATCCCTTCATCGGCAGAACCGACGCCAAGCCGGAAATCTGGAGTTACGGCCACCGCAACGGACAAGGGCTCGCGATCAATCCGGCGTCCGGCGACATCTGGGAAATCGAACACGGCCCGCGTGGCGGCGACGAAGTCAACATCATCGGCAAGGGCAAGAATTACGGCTGGCCGGTGATCGGCTACGGCATCGATTACAGCGGCGCGAAAATCCACGAGAGCACGGCCAAGGACGGCATGGAGCAACCGGCCAAATACTGGGTGCCGTCGATCGCGCCGTCGGGCATGCTGTTCTACACGGGAAAACTGTTTCCAAAATGGTCCGGCAGCCTGTTCACCGGCGCGCTTTCCGGCACCATGCTGGTGCGGCTGTCGCTGAACGGCAATGCCGTGACCGGCGAAGAACGCCTGTTGCAGAACCTGCACGAGCGGATCCGCGACGTCAGGCAGGGCCCGGACGGCGCGCTGTGGCTGCTCACCGACAGCTCGGCCGGGCGGATCTTGCGGGTGGCGCCGTCCGCGAAGTGACGATGCGCTCGCGCATTACCGCGCGGTGATCGGGATTTGAAACGTCGCTCAGCTCCATTTGTGAAAAATGAAGAACGCTCCCGCGGCAATGAACGCAAAGCCGAGCGCGTGATTCCATCCCAGCGGCTCCTTCAGATACAGCACCGAGAATCCGGCGAACACGACCAGCGTGATCACCTCCTGCATGGTCTTGAGCTGGGCTGCCGAATACACCGCGCTGCCCCAGCGATTGGCCGGCACCGCCAGCCAGTATTCGAAGAACGCGATGCCCCAGCTTGCGAGGATCACGAGTACCAGCGGGCTTTGCTTGAACTTGAGATGGCCGTACCAGGCGAAGGTCATAAAGACGTTGGAGGCAAACAACATCAAGATCGGCAGTATCTGTGGGGAGACGGTCGGCATCATGTCCTCTTCTGAAATTCTTGCGCTAACGACCGGGCACGGAACCCGGTTCCCTGGGTTTTGAATATCATTTGAATTCAAAAACGCGAAAGCTCGGTGTGCCCGGTCAAACCCGCCTTAAGGACAGAAAAAGATAAACCGCCGCGATCTGAAACATCCGTCACACTGCACGCCTTAATCTCGGACGCAACGAGAACGGCCGCAAAGAACGGCCTCGCAATCAACGGCTTGATACACGCCTTTGGGAGGCAACGAGGACGGCCATGCAGTTCGACTGGCGCGCCATCTCCGGTCCGGCTCTGACGACAGCGACGGCCTTGATCGCCTTCGTTGTCGACCGCAACATTATTGCCGTCCCCAACCCCGCCCCGCTGTTCGTTTGCATCGTGGCACTCGCGAGTTCCATCAGCGGCCTCGCCTCCGGCCTGATCAGCGCCGCGATTGCAGTGGTGTCTTCGGCGCTGTTCTTCCTCAATCACCGTGCCATGCCCGGCTATGACGCCTCCGACCTGGTGCGCATGCTGCTGCTGGCGGCGACCGCAGTCGGCACCGCCATCATCACCGGGCTGCTGCGGCAAAAATGGATCGACGCCTTCGCCTGGGAGCAGAAGCACCACGCCACCGCGGTGCGGCTGTCGGCCGCCCTCGACCAGGTCGATATCGGCATCGTGCTGCTGGATTCCGACACCCGCGCCGAATTCATCAACCGCGCTTTCCGCGATTATTTTTCGCTGTCCGACCAACAGGCCGACGCCAAGCCGCCGTTCATCGCGCTGATGTATCACGCCCGCGACACCGGCGCCTGGGAACTGCCGGAAGATGAATTGAGCCACTTTATCGCCGAGCGTACCGAGAAGATGCGGGTCGGCGATTCAACACCGATCAACATCAACCTCGCCGATGGGCAGGTGCTGCGCTTCTCCTGCACCGCGCTGCCCGATGGCGGGCGCATGCTGAGCTACACGCCGGTCACCGATTTGGTCCGTCACACCGACGAGGCTGACAGCGCCGACTACTACCGTTCGCTGCGCGGCGGCAGCGAGCGCAGCCTGGCCCGGCATTTGCGCGCCGCGGAATAGGCGCACCGGGACGCGCGGTCTCGCCGCGCGATTGATCCTTTGCGGTGGCGCCTGTAGGCTGAATTCACCCGCCAGCGCGTCGACGACGCCGCTCCCTCCCGAACACGGAAGCCAACATGCCCGGCGACGTATCGATTCGCTTTGTCACCCGACAGGATTACGAAAAATGGCTTCCGCTGTGGGACGGCTACAACGCGTTCTACGAGCGGACGGGACCGACCGCGCTCGACCCCGCCATCACCGCGATGACATGGGCGCGCTTCTTCGATGCCTATGAGCCGATGCATGCGCTAGTCGCTGAGCGCGACGGCGAACTGCTCGGGCTGGTGCATTATCTGTTTCACCGCTCAACGACCGCGATCGCGCCGACAATCTACCTGCAGGACCTGTTCACCAACGCGGCCGCGCGCGGCAAGGGCGTCGGGCGCGCACTGATCAACGCCGTCTACGAACAGGCCAAGCTTGCGGGATCGCCACGGGTGTACTGGTTCACGTTCAACACCAACCACACCGCGATGCAGCTTTACGACAAGGTGGCCGAGAAGACCGGCATCGTCGTCTATCGCCAGTTGATCTGACCCGCATTTCCAGGGTGTCTGGAGCCTGTGGATAAATCCTGATGTCACCGGGGCGTAACAAAGCCCGGCTAGGTTGCGCCTGCGTTTGATCAGGCCCCCCGTCTCAGATCACGCGCCCCAAGCGGCCCCCGTCAGTCGCCGCGTCTGACCGGGGCCGCATCTTTTTGCGCTGCACGCACCAGAACGTTTCCAAGCTACGCACCCACCGCTGCTCAGGCATGCCGCCCGCGGTAAGACCGCACCTTGCGGGGTCAGGGGTGCGCGGGCCACAATGCGGCTTCCGCTCGCGCCCACCCCCCACAGGATCTTTCATGCAAATTCGCAATCTCGGCGGCTCCGGCCTGCGTGTTTCCGCCGTCGGCCTCGGCTGCAACAATTTCGGCCAACGCATCGACCTCGAAGCCTCGCGGAAGGTGATCCACAAGGCGATCGACCTCGGCATCACCCTGTTCGATACCGCGGACATCTATTCCAACATGGGTGGCTCGGAGACCGTGCTCGGGGCCGTGCTGGGCGATCGCCGCAAGGACATCGTGCTGGCGACGAAATACTCCAAGGCGATGTCGGAAGACGGCACCAAGCAGGGCGCCTCGCGCCGCTACATCATGTCCGCGGTCGAGGCCAGCCTGACGCGGCTGAAGACCGACTACATCGATCTTTACCAGCAGCATGATTACGATCCGTTGACGCCGATCGAGGAGACCATGCGCGCGCTCGACGATCTCGTCCGCCAGGGCAAAGTGCGTTACATCGGCAATTCGAATTTCCCGGCCTGGCGCGTCGCCGAAGCCGAACTGGTCGCGCGGCAGATGAACGTCAATCGCTTCGTCTCCTGCCAGGACGAATACAGCCTCGTGGTGCGCGACATCGAAAAGGATTTGTTGCCGGCCACGCAAGAATACAAGCTCGGTCTGTTGCCGTTCTTCCCGCTCGCAAGCGGACTGCTGACCGGCAAATACAAGAAGGGCGAAGCAGCGCCCGGCGATACGCGTTTCGGCAAGGTGCCGCGGCTGCGCGACCGCTACGTCACGCCGCGCAACGAGGACATCGTCGAAAAGCTGCAGGTGTTCGCCGAAAAGCGCGGCCACTCCATGCTGGAGCTCGCCTTCTCCTGGCTCGCCGCGCGCCCGCAAGTCTCCAGCGTCATCGCCGGCGCCACCCGCGTCGAACAGGTCGAGCAGAACGTGAAAGCGATCGGCTGGACGATGAGCGCGGAGGAGATCGCGAAGATTGACGGGATTACGAAGTAGTAGTGGCACCGCGCAACATGCAGACCGTCGTCCCGGCGAACGCCGGGACCCATACTCCGCGGCGGTTGTTGAGAAATTCGTCTGCCAGAACGCCCTAACGATAAATCACGCGGTATGGGTCCCGGCGTTCGCCGGGACGACACCATTGTTTCTCGCCTACCCCACCAGCCCCTTCATCGGCTTCACCGGCGCGCTGTCCGGGAACACCGTCTCCGCCAGCACGCGCTCGGCCAGACCGAACTGGTCCTGCAGCACGCCTTTCATGATCGCGCGCAGATCCGTGGTGGGCGTGAGGTCGCGGCCCTGGTAGAGGCTGGCGGGTTTTAGTCCCGGCCAGTCCGAAATCACCCGGCCGCCTTTCACCGCGCCGCCCGCCAGCAACGCGACGGTGCCGGTGCCATGATCGGTGCCTTCGGTGCCGTTGATGCGCGCGGTGCGGCCAAATTCAGTGACGACGACGACGACGGTGTCGCGCCAGCGCGCGCCCAAGCCGCTTTCGAATTCTGCCAGCGCGCCGTCGAGCCCTCCCAACAGCTGCGCCAGGCGGCCGACCGGGCCGCCTTCATTGGCATGCGTATCCCAGCCGTCGAAGGCGAGTGCGCCGATCCGCGGACCGTCGTCGGCCGCCATCAGCTTGGCGGCGCCGCGCGCCACCAGCCGCATCGCACCGGCGCCATTCGTACCGGGCTTCGGCTTCATGTCGTCGCCTTGCGCGGCCTTGTCGAGCGCGAGCCCCTGTGTCAACGCCGCCGCAAGCGCCGGGTCGCGGTGACGATAGAGTTCGACGAGACGCATCGCGGTATCCTCGGCGGCCTGCGGCAAGGCGACCGGGGTCCAGCCGACGGTCGGCGCCGCACCGCGCAGCACCAGCGGCGTGGTCGGGCCGACGGCGAGCGCGCTCATCACCCGCTCGCCCTTCGGCAAGGACTCCAGCGCGCGGTTGAGCCAGCCGGATTGTACCCGGCCCGGCCCGGCAAAGCCGCTTTCGAGCACGTCCTGCCCGTCGAAATGCGAGCGCTCGCGATAGGACGTCGCGACCGCATGGATTACCGCGGCTTTCTTCTCGCGGTACATCCGCGCAAACTCCGGCATCGCCGGATGCAGCGCGAAGAACGAATCCAGCATCAGCGCCGCGTTCGGCCCATTCGACGTCAGCGCGATCGAGCCGTGCAGGCCGGCATAGTCAGGGTCGCCGATGGGTGCCGCGGTAGCGAGGCCATCTAATGCGCCGCGCAGGATGACGACGACCAGCCGCGGATCGCGGCCGTCGGCGGCGCGCGCGAATTTCGGCAAATAGGCCCAGGCCGCAAACGACGCGCCGCCGAGCAGTACGGCGCGGCGCGAAATCGACGGGGTCTCGCAGCAATCCGCT
The DNA here is from genome assembly GCA_050726155.1 of Bradyrhizobium sp. GTDB lineage: Bacteria > Pseudomonadota > Alphaproteobacteria > Rhizobiales > Xanthobacteraceae > Bradyrhizobium. The sequence continues at coordinate 12,113 of JBOHIT010000825.1, read as the reverse complement.
ATCGTTTTCGTTTCCATTGGTGTCATCTCCTCTGGAATTCCGGCGACATCAACAGCAGCGCCAGCGCCTGCTGCCGCGATTCGGCGCGCTCGACCGTGCGCCGCGTTTCCGTCGACGCCGCGTCCGCCGCCACGAGTTGGAGCAGGTCACGCGGATCGATGCCGTCGCCAAGGCGCGAGGCAACCTGCGCCGAGATATCGAGTCGAAGCTTCATGCCTTCGGGCGCCGCCCACACCGCGTTGCTGTCAGGGAAACCGTTCGGGCCCGCGGGCGACCATAACGGCTGGCCCAGCACATTGAGGCCGTTGAGATAGCGGCCGGGATCGGTGGGGATTTGCGCCAGCAAACGGCCGGTCGCGACCAGGAATTCATAAGGCGAGCGCACTTTTGTCAGCGGTGTCTTCCAGGCTTCGTCGGAATCCGTAAGCGCCGTCGCCAGCGCCTTGAGGTCGCCATCGGACCTCGTGAAGACATCCGCCAGCCGCGCCACCAGCGCCGGCGGCGCATCGTCGGCGACGAAGTGACGGACGAATTTGGTGGCGATGAATTTCGCCGTCGCTGGGTGGCGCGCGATATCCGATAACACCGCCTCGCCCTGCGCCACACCATTGGCTTCGTAGATCTTGCCCATCACCCGATGCGCGCCGGGCTGGTGCGCATTGGCGTTGAACACGAAGGTGCCGGGCGCGCCGAGTTGGCCCTGCCGCCCGGCATAGGTCCAGCCCGTGATGATGCGCGCCAGCGAGGTCACGTCGTCCTGCGAATAGCCGCCGCCAACGCCGAGCGTATGCAGCTCCAGAATCTCGCGCGCGAGGTTTTCGTTGAGGCCGCGGTTGCGGTTTTGTCCGGCGCGCGATTCCGGCCCGAGCGATTGCTGGTTGTCGAGAAAAAACAACATCGCCGGATGCTGCTCGACCGCCTTCAGCATGTCAGCGAAACGCCCGAGCACGTAAGGCCGGATCGCCTCGCGCTCGAACGAACCGGCCCACATCCGCGCCAGCCCGCCTTTGTTGGCGGAGATGCAGAAATGATTGGACCAGAATACGACCAGCCGTTCGGTGAAGCCGCAATCGGCGATGATGCCCCGTTGCAGCCGCGCCAGCGCCTCGGCGCGAAACGTCTTCTGGATGATGTTGAGCGGTTGCGGCGGCGGCTTTGGCGCGGCCGGCTGCATCGTTTCGGGAGGCGCCATCGACGCATTGGCATTTTCCGGCGGACGGGCCGGCTCCTTGGCCGTGATGTCCATGGCGATGGCATTGAGCGACAGGTTTCGGCGTTGGCCTTTCGCATCGATCGGCGCCTGCGGCCCCTCGGTCGCGGCGGATGGCTTGGCCGTTGATTTGGAGGCGGCGTCGCGCGCCTGCTGGATCTCGAACTGATAGTCGAACACCGCCTTGCCGAGCGCCGACGTCGATGACAGGCCGGGCACTTCGAGCAGCACGCCGTTGGGGCGGCTCATTTCCGCCCTGACGAAACCGCGGGGATCGGAGGCTGCGTTGACGAAATCACCCGACGCACCACCACGCGCCCCGAAGCCAAACCGATGAAGCGCAACCAATGCTGCTTGCGAATCGCGGGCCATCGGATTTCCCTTAAGCTATCGCCGGTATATGATTTGTGGCCAAGCATAGCGCCTTTCGGCATGAACCCCGAATTAAAACCCGGTCAGAAAACAGTCCGTTTCATGACAAATCGGTTAGAAAATTCACCCAAGCGCCGCCTCGCCTGCGCCGGCTGCGGCGCCGAATTCGGCTGCAACCTGTCCGGGCCGTGCTGGTGCATGGACGAGGCCTTTCGCATGCCGATGCCGTTGGACGGCGGCGATTGCCTGTGTCCGGATTGCCTGCGCAAGGCGGCGGCAGGCGCCGCAAGCGCGGCCGCGACGTGACCGCCAGATGGGACGTCCGCGCCGTCCTGCTCGATATGGATGGAACGCTGCTCGACACCGAGCGGGTTTACTTCGAGAGTCTCGTCACCGCACTCGGTGCATTCGGCTACACCGACGATGTCGAAGTGCTGTGCCATGCGATGGTGGGCCTGCCGGGCCCGGACTGCGAAGCCATGCTGCAGGCCCGCTATGGCGAACGCTTTCCATTGGCGGATGTCAACAACGCCTTCATCGCGCGCCGTGACGAAGTTCTGTCGGCCGGCCTGCCGTTGAAGGGCGGCACGGTCGAACTGCTCGATGCGTTGCAGAGCGCCGGATGCCCGATGGCGATCGTGACCTCATCGTCGCGCCGCACTGCCGACGCGCACCTGGCGCTGGCTGGCATCCGCGAGCGCTTCGACACCATCCTGACCCGCGACGACGTCACGCGCGGCAAGCCGAGCCCCGATCTATATCTGCTGGCGGCATCGCGGCTCGGCGTCAGCCCGGAATTCTGCGTCGCTGTCGAGGATTCCAATCACGGCGTGACATCGGCGCACGCCGCGGGCACCCGCACCATCATGGAGCCGGACATGGTGCCGCCCACCGAAGAGTCGCGCGCACGATGCGCCGCTGTCGTGGGTGATCTCGGCGCGGTGCTCGAGGTGCTGCGAACGCGCAGTGGGATCTTGCACGCCTCCTAAGCCGTCATTGCCTGCGACAAACGCGAAGCGTTTGTGCAAGGGAGCGAAGCGACGAAGCAATCCATATCGCCGCCGGGAGGCATGGATTGGTTCGCTACGCTCGCAATGACGGAGTGCTACTCTGCCGGCCCCGCAAACAGCAGCAGATTGCCGTCCGGGTCTTTCAGAATAAAATCCCGTGCACCCCATGGCTCGTGCTTCAGCGTCTGGAACAACGTGACGTCAGCTGCCTGAAACTCGAGAAAGAGTTGCTTGATCTCTTCCGCGGTCGCGACCGTAAGCGACGCCGCGAGCAACTGCTCGCGATCGCGCAGAGCGGGGTCAAGCACCGCGCCCTCGACACATCGCAAATTGAGCCGTGCCCCGTCGCGCACAACTTGCGCATAGAATGGCGGCTCGCCATAGGTGAACGCAACGGTGAAGCCGAGTTTGCCGGTAAAGAAGTCGCAGGACGATTTGATATCGGCGACGAAAAGCTGCGGCTCGGCGGCTGCGATGACGGCTTTGGCGGGAAGCGTGTCTGCATGACCTGACATGGTGTTGAGTCCTGTCTTGAGCGCCTGCCAGCTTTCGAAGCCCTGTTGCCTCGCGACCAGTTCCTGTGCGTCGCTCAGCTTGAAGCTGTGCGCGAGAATTTCGGAATCGGTCATCTGGCCATAGCGAGGTAGGCCCGACCTGATCTGGACCGCGACCGGGTAATAGCGGTCACGGTGCCAGCGCAGAACGAGCTTGGCCTGCTTCCTGAGGTTTTCGAGGTTCGGCATGGGCGCGGCTACGGTTGACGTTTCGTAGGTGGGCATTGCCCCTTCGGCCTCGGCCGATGCGCCCTACATGCAGCCCGACAAGAATGACGGAGACGCCCGGTTTCTGTCAAGCCGGACGTCGTGGACGGAACTGCACACGTCATTTTCCGTCATTGCGAGGAGCGTAGCGACGAAGCAATCCATTCTTCTTCGCAGCGCGATGGATTGCTTCGCTTCGCTCGCAATGACGTCGATAGAGAAGTGTCCTACCGCACCACCGCCGCGGTCTGCCCGAACAACACCCGGCGCTCTTCCTCGGTGCGGTTGACCGGCTGGCCGAAATTCGGATTGACCTCTTTGGCCAGCGCATAGGCGCGCTCGGTGGCGGGCCGCGCGCGGATGGTCTCCAGCCAGCGCTTCAGATGCGGGAAGTCATCGATATTCTGTTCCTGGTTCTTGTAGGGCACGATCCAGGGATAGCTCGCCATATCCGCGATCGAGTAATCGCCGGCGATGAATTCGCGGTTCGACAGCCGCTTGTTGAGCACGCCATAGAGCCGGTTGGTTTCGTTCACATAGCGGTCGATGGCGTATTTGATTTTTTCCTGGGCGTAATTGCGGAAATGGTGGTTCTGGCCGGCCATCGGCCCGAGCCCGCCCATCTGCCAGAACGTCCACTGGATCGCGTCGTAGCGGCCATGGAGATCGGCGGGCAGGAACTTTCCGGTCTTCTCCGCCAGATACACCAGCATCGCGCCCGATTCGAACACCGAGATCGGTTTGCCACCGCCCTTCGGCTCGTGATCGACCATCGCCGGAATGCGATTGTTCGGCGAGATCGCCAGAAACTCCGGCTGGAACTGTTCACCCTTGCCGATCTGCACCGGGAAAATTTTATACTTCAGCCCGGTCTCTTCGAGGAACATCGTTATCTTGTGGCCGTTCGGCGTGGTCCAGTAATGAAGGTCGATCATGACACGGTCCTGCTGTGATGAAGTCGGGGTAAGGCTGGCATCGCAAAAAGGATGCGGGTGCATGAATTTGGCAGGTCGCGGCGCGAAGTCAATGCAATTGGCCCCGCGCGCGCGAATGTGATGACAGGCGCCGGCACACTCGATGCTGCCCGGTTGTTCGCGTTGCGCGCGATCTATCCAGCCGGAATTGCGCGCCGATACATCTGCGCTCCGCTATTCGAACGATGTATCCGTAAGTTTCACGGAAACATCCCAAAGCTTCGCGGCCGCGGCCGCATCGCGCGCCTGCGGCATGATCAGCGCGGGTGCCGGCGCCCCGCGCAGTTCGCCCATTCCTCCGGGTCCGTAATAGGCGCCCGGTTTTGCATTAGGACTCGTCGCCGCGAACAGGATGGGCCGGGCGCCGTCCGTCGCCGATTGACCGAAGAACGGCGCCGCGAAATCGGTCGCAAGAGAAACCAGGCCGCCCGGACCGCCCGCGAACAGGTTGGTTCGGGAAAATCCGGGATGGGCGGCGTTGCTGGTCAGGTTCCAGCCGGCCGCGTCGCTCCGGCGTTGCAGTTCGAGCGCGAACATCAGTGTCGCGAGCTTCGATTGCCCATACGCCTTCCACGGCGAGTACACCCGCGCGCCCTGCAGATCGGAGAAATCGATGAAGCCGGTTCGATGCGCCAGGCTGCTGACGCTGACAATTCTTGGTCCGTTTGCCCGGCGCAACAGCGGCAGCAGCCGGGCCGTGAGCGCGAAGTGACCGAGATGATTGGTGCCAAACTGCATCTCAAAGCCGTCGGCCGTGGTTTGCCGGCGGGGCAGCGCCATGACGCCTGCATTGTTGATCAGGAGATCAAGGGAAAGCCGGACGGACATCCGCTGTGCGAAGTCGGCCACCGATGCCAGGCTGGCCAGATCGAGATGTTCGAAGCTCAACTTGGCGCCGATCACCTCGCGGCTGATCTTGTCGAGGGCCGACTGTCCCTTTTGATCGTCGCGGCCGGTCAGAATGACGTCCGCACCGGCCTTGGCCAGCGCCAGGGCCGCCTCGAAACCGAGACCGCCCGTGGCTCCCGTGACAACGGCTGCTCTGCCGGACTGCGAAGGGATTTCGGCCACGAAAGCACCTCGCTTGAGAGATCAACTCACTTCGCAAGCCCCACGTAAGCCCCAATGTTACTTCCGGACCATCGGAATCTGCAAATTGGTGGGGCGGTTTGGCTCGGTGTCAAAGCCGCGGCCGTCGATATTGCGGGCACCCCAGAACAGCAGGTCGCCCCTGAGATAGACGAGGTCGTATTCCATGAAATTCGTCCCTTCCTTGAGCGCGAAGGGGGCGAAGGTCTTTCCGAACACGCTCTGGGACGCGTTCACCGCCCAGGGGGCGTATCCTGCCGACGCAACCTTGTTGAGCACATCGGCAAATCCCGCCACGAGCGGTGTCACCTCGTAGCTTTCATCGGCGATGAAGTCGACTTTCTGCGCGCCCGGAGCGATCGGATGAGCGCCCTGCCACAGCATGTGCCCGCCGATCCTGATCCGCGCCAGCGGTACGGCGCCGTAGGGGTCGGCCGAGTTGACGATATCGAGCTCGAACCGGTCGGACGGCAGATATTTGAAGCTGCGCTTGAGATAGAACGGCTTGAGCGAGCCGTCCGGATTCTTGCTCGGCCGTATCTCCGGCGCGATGCTCTCCCAGTTTCCGAGCAACGCGTGCTTGATCTTCGTGACATCTTCCATGGCGCCTGCTTTCGGTTGATTGCCGGGAGACTGCGCCGCGGCTCCGCCTGACATCACCACAAGCAACAGCAGCGACGCTCTGATGGCTTTACGCATGCGCATACTCCATTGGGGCCAACGCGCCGGCCGCAGGTCCTTGAACAGCTGACAGCCGCGCCCATGACATCGAGGCCGATGCGCTCTGCCTGCCAGGCAGACCCCGCATACGCTGCATCTGGCTATAGAGACCGCTGGCCGGCCTGAAAAAGACTTTGTAAGCTGGCCCCATGCTTACCAGACATGGGAATTCTTGATGGAGCTCCGGCATCTCCGCTACTTCGTCGCGGTGGCCGATGCCGGCAGCCTGACCGTTGCCGCCGAACAAAAGCTCCACACCTCGCAGCCATCGCTCAGCCGGCAGATCCGCGATCTCGAACAGGAGGTCGGCGTTGCCCTGATGCAACGTAGCGCGCACGGGATCGAGTTGACGCCGGCCGGCAAGGCCTTCCTGGAACATGCACGCATGGCGCTGCTGCAGGCGGAGGCCGCCAAGGAAGCCGCGCTGCGCGCCGCCCAGCCGGCGCGACCGACATTCTCACTTGGCTTTTTGTCGGGGGCTGAAATCGGTTTGCTGCCCGAGGTGAACCGCGTCCTGCGCGACGAGTTTCCCGGCATCGACATCCGCCTGTCGAGCGATTATTCCCCCGCGCTGGCCAAGGCCTTGATGAGACGCAAGCTCGACGCGGCTTTCATGCGACCGGAAGAGCACATGGGAGAGCTGGCCTCACGGCGCGTGCGCACCGACCCGTTGGTGTTCGTGTTTCCGAGCGACCATCGCCTGGCATCGCAGGCGGCCGTCGCCCCGGAAGATATCCTGAACGAGACCTTCTATCTTCCATCCAGAGCCGCGCCCGCGGTGCGCCGCGCCGTTCTGGAGTATTTTGGCCGGGCCGGCATCGATCTCAAGCCGGAGCATGAAGTGCACAATGTCGTGCACGCGATATCCATGATCACATCGACGCGCGCGGTGATGATGTTGCCGGCTTACACCAAACAGTATCTGCCGGCGTCGATCATCACCCGGCCGGTGAAGGGAGAAGCGCCTACGCTGGACCTGGTCCTCGCCTACCACAAGGCGAACAATTCGCCGATCCTGAAGCGGCTGCTCGCCAGGGTCGGCAAGCTCGTTCCGACGACATCCTAGAACGCCATCGCGCCGGAGCCCGTGACCAGCAGCCAGCCGCCATAGAGGATGTAGTAGCCGGCCACGGTAGTAATCAGCCGTCCCGCCCAGGTGCGGAACTGCGCATCGCTCATCGCTTCCAGGATGCGCCGCGCCAGCGTGGTGCCGAGCATCGAGGCCGCGATCGCCACCGCCGCCAGCACCGGATCGAGCGTTGCGGCCTGATCGATGATGCCGCCGAAATAGACCAGCTTGGTGAGATGGCTCGCGACCTGGCAGGTCGCCTTGGTCGCGACGATCTCGCGGCGGTCGAACTTGCCGCCGAGGAAGAACGTATCCATCAATGGACCGGACACGCCAGTCATCAGCATCAAGCCCATGCAGATGAAGCCGTAAAAGCTGCCCTGCCAGATGCTGTCCGGGTTCGGCTTCAGATTCTTCGGCATCAGCCGCGCCATGAACGGCGTGATCCCGAGCAGCAACAGCGCGATCGGCTTGTCCGGCACATAACGTGTCAGCGACCAGACGCCCAGCGCCAGCGCGCAGCCGATCAGATACACGAACACCGGCCGCCACCTGATGTGCGCGCGCCAGAGAAAAGCGCGCCAGCCATTGGACGCCATCTGCGTGATCGCGTGCAGCACCATCGCCGTCGGCAGCGGCATCAGGGTCAGGAGCACGCCGATCAGGATCATGCCGCCGGCCATGCCGAACAGGCCCGACAGGAAAGCTGTCGCGACCATCAACAGGCCCAGAGCGGCAATCAGAAGCGGCGTCATCGGAATCTCCGGTTATGGTTTTGCCGCGCTTGGCGTTGCTGCGCAAACTGAGTTATCTTGCCCTGCCATAAGTTTTCCTGAGGGTTGGTTCGAATGCGGCGGCTGCTCTTCCTCAACGGCATCAAGGCGTTCGAGGCGGCCGCCCGCAGCGGCAGCTTTGCGGCGGCCGGCCATGAGCTCAACGTCTCGGCGGCGGCGATCAGCCGGATGGTGCATCTGCTGGAAGACCGGCTCGGCGTCGCGCTGTTCGAGCGCAAGGCCAACCGCTTGGTCACGACAGCCGCAGGGCGCGCTTATCAGAGCGGGCTGACGCCGATCTTCGATGCGCTGGCGAGCCTCACCGCGCAGGTCACCGCGCCCTCCACTGTCCGGGTGCTGACCATCGGCGTCGGGCCGACTTTCGCGATGCGCTGGCTGATCCCGCGGCTGGCGGATTTTCACAAAGAGGAACCCAGCATCGACGTCCGCATCACCACCGGCGGCGCGGCCGCACCGTTCGGCGACGACTGGAGCTGCGGCATCCAGCTCGGCGACGGCGAATGGCCGGGGCTGATCGCCGAACCGCTGTTCGCCGCCGATCTGCTGCCGGTCTGCGCACCCCGGCTCGCCAGCGCACTGAAACGCCCCGGAGATTTGAAGGGACCGACGCTGCTGCGCGTCGCGCATTCGCCGGAGGAGTGGCCGTCCTGGCTGAAAGCCGCCGGCGTCGCCCGCGTGACCGCGCGCGGACCGGAGTTTCAGTTCTACGGCCAGGCGCTGCAGGCCGCGGTCGACGGCCTCGGCATCGCGATGGGCATCCGGCCCTATATCGACGACGACCTCGCCGCCGGACGGCTGGTGGCCCCGTTTGCGCAGAGCGTGCCCAAGGGCATGCGCTGGTACCTGGTCTATCGCGAATTCCGCACCGGCCAGCGCGACTTTGTCGCGTTCCGGCGCTGGATCATTCGCGCTGCGGCCGAGCCTGCCGCCCGCCGCAAGGGCCCGCGCCATGCCAACTGAAGCGATCGACACGCTGGTGATCGGCGGCGGCCAGGCCGGACTCGTGATGAGCTACCGGCTGAAGCAGCACGGCATTCCGCATCTGGTGCTGGAGCGCGCGCGGATCGCCGAACGCTGGCGCAGCGAGCGCTGGGATGGCTTGAAATTCCAGTTTCCGAACTGGTCGGTGCGGCTGCCGGATTTTGTCTTTCCGCACGATGATCCCGACGCGTTCGCCACTAGCGGCGACATCGTCAAGTTCCTCGACGCTTTCGCCGAATTCGTCGCCCCGCCGATCCGCTGCGGTGTCGCGGTGACGCGCCTGCGACGCGGCGACGCTGGCGGTTTTTTGGCCGAGACCACGGATGGCACCGTCGAGACGAAAAGCGTCGTGGTCGCGACCGGCCCCTATCAGCGCCCACTGGTGCCGGATCTGTTGCGCGACCATCCGGTGTTCCAAATCCACGCCAGCGGCTACCGAAATCCCGGCCAGCTTCCGTCCGGCGCCGTGCTGGTGGTTGGCGCCGGCGCGTCGGGGGCGCAGATCGCGGAGGAACTGCATCGCGCCGGCCGCCGCGTCTTTCTCGCGGTCGGCCAGCACACCCGCATGCCGCGCCGTTACCGCGGACAGGATTTGACCTGGTGGTTCGGCGCACTCGGCCTGTTCGACATGACGGCGGAGCAGCGCGGCCCGATCCGGGTCAACCCTTCGATCACGGGCGCCTATGGCGGCTACACCATCGATTTTCGTCGTTTCGCCGCCGACGGCATCACCCTGCTGGGAAGGGTGCGGGCGGCGCGCAGCGGCGTGCTCGAGATTGCACCTGACCTCGCCAAGAGCGTTGCGATCGGGGATGTCTACTATGCGACTTTTCTCGACATGCTGGATGCCCATGTCGAACGACACGGCCTCCATCTGCCCGAGGACCCCGCCGCCCGGGCTGTGCTGCCCGACCCGTGCTGCCTCACCGAACCGATCCGGCACCTCGACCTCGGCAAAGAAGCTATCCATGCGGTGATCTGGGCCACCGGCTACGGCGTCGATTTCGGCTGGATTGACCTTCCGGTGCGGGATAACAGCGGCGAACCGGTGCACCGGAGCGGCATCTCCGAGGTGCCGGGATTGTATTTCCTCGGCCTGCCCTATCTGTCGAAATTGTATTCCGCCTTCCTGTCCGGCGTCGGCGACGATGCCGCCGTGCTTGCCGATCATATCGCCGCCCGCCGCTGAAGTTCCGGGCGCTCCGCACCCGGAATTTTACGGCAAGATGTGAACCGGTTCACATCGGTCTGCGCAAAATCATGGTCACTTCGGCACCGGATCATCCCGGGGAGACACGCCATGATTTACGGCGGCTTTGAAATTCAACCATTCGAAGCAGGGAGGGGGCAATGGCACGCCAGGATTCAACGAACCGATCTCGCGCCGGTCGTCATCGATGGCTTGTCGTTTCCGACGCTCGAAGTCGGCTTTGCATGGTCCGATCCGGAAGCGGCGATCGCGGATGCGAAAGCCCATATCGACCAGCACCGGCAGCGCTATTTGACGGCCCGGCCAACGCCTTCGGCCGAACACCGGACCTAACTCCAGCGGGTTCGAAAATGACCGCTGCCGTACCGCAACCCGAAGCCAGTCCGGCGCAGCCATCTTCAAAGCCGGCGCAGCCATCTTCCAATCCGCCGTCTTCAAGGCAGGTGATGTCGAACTGCCCGCAATGCAACGCTTCGCTGGCGGTGCTGCGGATCATCCCCGGCAAGGCCGGCGCCGAATACTGGACCATGCGCTGCACGCGCTGCGGCGGCATCCATCTCGACATCGTCAAGGCAGATTCGCCCGCCGCAACGGTTCCGGATTCCAGCGACGCCATCGCCTGACGCTGACATCTGCTGACAACGGAATAATCAACACCGACATGGCCGGGCTCGTCCCGGCCATCCACGTCTTTCTTTCACTAACGCAGCCAAGACGTGGATGCCCGGCACAAGGCCGGGCATGACGAACATAATCAACGCTCGCTTTGCCCTTTTTTCGCGCGCCGAATGGCCCCATATTCCGGCCATGGCGAAGAAACCCGACTCCCCCAAAAAACCCGGCAAAACCCCGAAATCAAAAGCACATCGCCCCGACGTGCAGCCGATCGGTCCCGCACTTGCGGAACTGCTCAACCCCGCGATTAATCGCGGTGATGCCGGCATGGGCTCGGGCACCGGCTTGCAGCCGCCGCCGGATAATTCCTGGGACCGCCGCGCCGGCGGCGAAGCTGCCGCGCATCGCGCGCGGGCATCGACGCGCGAAACCGGCGCAGATGTGGCGAAGCGGGATACCACTCTTGCACGCACCTCGCCTGCTGGAGCACCCCCACCCAACCCTCCCCCGCAAGCGGGAGAGGGCTCCAGGCGATTAGCGCCGGGCGCTAGAGGAACAGATGATTCTCCGGATGCGCAACCTGCGTCCCCTCTCCCGCTTGCGGGGGAGGGTCAGGGTGGGGGTCTCTCCGCCCGCTCAGGCCTCGACGAAGCGCCTCAAGCCAATTACGGCACCTCCGCGACGATCCCGACGCTGGACCCGGAACTCGCCAAACAATTCGGCTTCACCACCGAAGAGGAAGACCTCGCCGCGCTGGCCCGCCCGCCGCGCAACAAGATGGAAGCGCTCGGCGTCCAGGCCACGGCCGATGCGCTGGAAGATCTGATCCGCGAGGGCCGGCCCGAATTCAAGGGTGAGGACGGCGGCGTTAAGATCTGGACGCCGCATCGCCCGCCGCGCCCGGAGAAATCCGAAGGCGGCGTGCGCTTCGAGATCAAGTCCGAATACGAGCCGAAGGGCGACCAGCCCACCGCGATCAAGGAACTGGTCGAGGGCATCGCGCGCAACGACCGTACCCAAGTGCTGCTCGGCGTCACCGGTTCCGGCAAGACCTACACCATGGCCAAGGTGATCGAGGCGACGCAGCGGCCCGCCATCATCCTGGCGCCGAACAAGACGCTGGCGGCGCAGCTCTATGGTGAATTCAAGAGCTTCTTCCCCGACAACGCGGTCGAGTACTTTGTCTCCTATTACGACTACTACCAGCCCGAAGCCTATGTACCGCGCACCGACACCTACATAGAAAAAGACTCCTCGATCAACGAGCAGATCGACCGCATGCGCCATTCAGCGACGCGCGCGCTCTTG
>JBOHIT010000824.1:0-2661 GCA_050726155.1 Bradyrhizobium sp. | reverse complement strand
GTGCTGTTCTCGGTCGGCCTCGTCTTCATGTCGGTGGCGGCGGTCGACTACATCATGGGATCGTCGCGGGTCTTCATCAAGCTGCCGACAGCGCTCGGCGGCCAGATCGATTTCTTCGGCGTCGGCATCGGCCGCTACCGGCTGATGATTATCGTGATCTGCGGCTTGCTCACGGTGGCGCTGCAACTGGTGCTGGCGCGCACCCGGTTCGGCAGCAGGCTTCGCGCCGCGGTCGACGATCCCCGCGCCGCCAGCGGGCTCGGCATCAACGTGCCGCAGGTGTTTGCCTTTACCTTTGCGTTCGGCTGTGGCCTCGCCGGATTAGGTGGCGCGCTGAGCGCGGAGATCCTTGGGCTCGATCCGTATTTTCCGCTGAAATTCATGATCTATTTTCTGATCGTGGTGACCGTCGGCGGCTCCTCCAGCATCACCGGGCCGTTTCTGGCTTCGCTGCTGCTTGGCATCGGTGATGTCGCCGGCAAATATTACGTGCCGAAGCTGGGACCCTTCGTGATCTACACCATCATGATCGTGATCCTGATCTGGCGCCCGAACGGCCTGTTCGGCCGCACCGCGGCGCGGTGACCTCGGCATGAGCGCGCTTCCCGAGGTTTCATCCCATGCGATCGCCCGCGCCCGCTGGCGCCCGGGCGAAATCGCGTTCTGGATTCTGGTACTCGCCTGCGCGTTCCTGTTTCCGTCACGATATCTGATCATGACGGATATCCTGCGGCTGGCATTGTTCACGCTCTCACTCGATCTCATCCTCGGTTATGCCGGCATCGTGTCGCTCGGTCATGCCGCCTTCTTCGGCGTCGGCGCCTATTGCGCCGGGCTGCTGGCGCTGCATAACATCATTGCCGAGCCGGTATTCGCGCTGGTCGCGGCCGGCCTCGTCGCCATGGTGCTCGGTTTTGTCACCAGTTTCCTCGTGATCCGCGGCGTCGACCTGACCCGGCTGATGGTCACGTTGGGCATCGCGCTGTTGCTGGAAGCGCTGGGAGAGCGTTTCTCCAACATCACCGGCGGCACCGACGGGCTGCAGGGCATCGAGATGGCGCCGATCCTCGGCTTGTTTGCCTTCGACATGTTCGGCAAGACCGGCTTCTTCTATTCGCTGATCGTGTTGTTCCTGTTGTTCTTGGTCGCGCGCCGGGTGGTGAACTCGCCGTTCGGCCTGTCGCTGCGCGCGATCAAGAACAATCCGCTGCGGGCGTCCGCGATCGGCGTGCCGGTCAACCGGCGCCTGATCGCGGTCTATACGCTGTCGGCGTTCTATGCCGGCATTGCCGGGGCCTTGTTCACCCAGACCACGGCGCTGGCCTCGCTCGACGTGTTCGCGTTCGAAAAATCCGCCGATCTGATGCTGGTGCTCGTGCTCGGCGGCACCGGCTATCTCTACGGTGGCCTGATCGGCGCGGTCGTGTTCAAGATACTGCAGGAATTCTTCTCGACCATTACACCGCAATACTGGCTGTTCTGGATCGGTCTCGTGCTGGTCGTGATCGTGCTCGTTGGCCGTGAGCGCATGCATGGCTGGGCGTTGTGGCTGCCCAATCTCGCGATCCGGAAGTTCGCCGGACGCAAGGCCGTCGTTGCCGTTCCCGAAAGTGACGCGCCATGACGATCGCGCTGGAAACCAAAGGACTGGAAAAATCATTTGGCGGCCTGCGGGTCACGCGTGACCTCTCGCTGCGGGTCGAGCAGGGCGCCCGCCACGCGCTGATCGGGCCGAACGGCGCCGGCAAGACCACCGTCATCAATCTGCTCACCGGCGTGCTTGCTCCCAATGCCGGGCGCATCCTGCTCGAGGGCAACGACATCACCGATCTTCCGGTGCATCGGCGGGTGCTACGCGGGCTGTCGCGTACGTTCCAGATCAATCAGCTCTATGCCGACCTGACGCCGCTGGAGACCATTGGGCTTGCGGTATCCGAACGGCTCGGCCGCGGCGGCGACTGGTGGCGGCGGATGGGGACGCGCGACGACGTTAATCAGGAGATCGCGGAGACGCTGTCGCGCTTCCATCTGCTCGACGTCATGAACGAACTCACCGCGACATTGCCCTATGGCAAGCAGCGGCTGCTCGAGATCGCGGTCGCGATCGCGACCAAACCGCGCGTGCTGCTGCTGGACGAGCCCGCCGCCGGCGTGCCCGAGAGCGAGCGTCACGATATCCTGGCGGCTGTCGCAGCCCTGCCGCGCGACGTCACGGTGCTTCTGATCGAACACGACATGGATCTGGTGTTCTCCTTTGCCGACCGGATTTCGGTGCTGGTCAACGGCGCCATGCTGGTCGAGGGCCCTCCGGACGAGGTGGCGCGCGATCCGCAGGTCAAGGCGGTCTATCTCGGCGAGGCAGCCGATGTCTGATCTCCTTGCCATCAACGGCCTGCGCGCGGGCTATGGGCAAGCGGTGGTGCTGCCGGGCATGTCGCTGACATTAAGCGAGGGCCAGGTGCTGGCGCTGCTGGGCCGCAACGGCACCGGCAAGACCACGTGGATCAATTCGATCGTCGGAATCACCCGGCATTTTGGCGGTACGGTGGCGCTGGGCGGGCTCGACATCACCGCGATGCGGCCGGACCAGCGGGCGCGCGCCGGGATCGGCTGGGTGCCGCAGGAGCGCAACATTTTCCGCTCGCTGACGGTGGAGGAGAA
>JBOHIT010000823.1:0-6720 GCA_050726155.1 Bradyrhizobium sp. | reverse complement strand
ATCGTGGCCAGCGCAAACCGGCTGATCGGCGGATTCTCCACCGCGATCTTCCGCTACACCGACGGCGCGATCCATCTTGCCGCATTCACGCCGACCGATCCCGCGGGCGACGCGGTGCTGCAATCATCGTTCCCGGTGCCATCAGACAAGTTCCCGCCCTACCATCTGGTGCAAGACGGGGCGCCGGCGGAACTCCCCGACACCGAGCTCGAGCCGGCCGCCCGCGACATTGCGCGGGCACGGGGCTACCGCAGCATGCTGTTTGCGCCCCTGATGAACGAAGGCACGGCCATCGGCATCATCACGGTCACGCGCAGGACGACCGGCTCGTTCGGCGAAGCGCACATCCAGTTGCTGCAGATGTTCGCCGCCCAGTCGGTGATCGCGATCGAAAATGTACGCCTGTTCAACGAGACCAAGGAAGCGCTGGAGCATCAGACAGCGACGGCGGAAGTGCTGGGCGTCATCAGCAGTTCAATGGCGGATCCCAAGCCGGTTTTTGAGCACATCGTCGATAGCATCGTGCGGTTGTTCAAATGCAAGCAGATCGGCATTTTCGTGACCCCTGGCGATGGCCTGCTGCATCTGGCGGCGGGTCGCGGCGCAAACATGGAATTTGTCTCTTCGGTCTACCCGCTACCTGTCGATCAGACCGCAGCCCCGTTCGTGCTCGGCGCCCGGCAGCAAGTCTACTATGAGGATTGTTTGAACGGCACGAATGTCCCGCCAAGCCTCCGCCGGGCTGCCGAAGTGATCGGAAACTTCTCCGTCCTTCTCTCCCCGATGCTGTGGGAGGACCGCGGCGTTGGAATGATGACGATCACGCGAGAGCCAAACACGCCTTTCAACGACAAGGAACGGGCTCTTCTCAAGACCTTTGCCGACCAGGCCGTCATCGCGATCGAGAACGCTCGGCTTTTCAACGAGACAAAGGAAGCCCTGGAGCAGCAAAAGGCGTCTGCGGATATCCTCAGGGTCGTCAGCAACTCGGTCGCCGACGCCCAGCCCGTATTCGACGAGATCTTGCGCAGCATCGAGCATCTGTTTGGCGGTGATGATCGCTTCATATACCTGGCAGGCGCGGATGGATTGCTGCATATCGGCGCCGCGCACGGCGCCAACGCCGAACGCGTCCGCGCGCTGTACCCGGTGCCACTCGAAGGGACCGCAAGCGAGGTAGCCTTCCGCGAGCGCCGCTTGATCCGTTACGCCGACGTATTCAACGATCCCGAGGTTCCTTCCGCCTTGCGCGAGGTCGCCCGTCGTATCGGTACCAACTATTCGATGGCACTCGCGCCCTTGCTGCTGGAGGATCGCGCCATCGGCTCGATATTCGTAGGCCGCACTTCGATGAAGCCGTTCAGCGAGAAGGAATGCAGCCTGCTCCGCAGCTTTGCGGATCAGGCCGTGATCGCGATCGAAAACGCCCGCCTGTTCAACGAGGTCAAGCAGCGGACCGAAGATTTGAGCGAATCCCTGCAGCAGCAGACCGCGACCGCCGACGTGCTCAGGGTGATCGCGTCCTCGCCGGCCGATGTCGAACCGGCGCTCCAGGCAATTGTTGAAAGCGCCTGCGCCCTCTGTGATGCCTATGATGCCAACGTCCTGCTGAAGATTGGCGACGATCTGCATTTCAGCGCCCATCACGGGCCCATACCGACAGGTCAAAGTGCGCGTCCGATCAACAGGCAGTGGGTCACGGGGCGCTCGGTCATGGACAAGGTGCCGGTGCAGGTTTCCGACTTTCAGGCTCCCGAGGCCGCCGAGTTCCCCGAGGGGCAGCGGCAGTCGCGCGAACAGGGACACCGATGTACCCTTAGCGTGCCTCTTTTGCGGGACGCAGAAGCTATTGGTGCGATAGCACTCCGCCGCCTTGAACCGATGCCCTTCACCGGGAAACAGATTGCCCTGCTGCAGACTTTCGCCGATCAGGCGGTCATCGCCATCGAAAATGTACGGCTGTTCAACGAGACCAAGGAGGCGCTGGAGCAACAGAAAGCTTCTGCCGACATTCTGCGTGCCATCAGCAGTTCCGTGGCCGACGCCCAGCCGGCGTTCGACAAGATCCTCGATAGTTGCAAGCATCTGTTCGGCAGCGACGAGACCGCCGTGCTGCTGGTCGATGACGAAGACGTTGTCACGCTCGGCGCCTATGTCGGCAAGCAGCGTGACGCGGTGGCCGCCACCTTCCCGGCGCCGGCAGACAAGTCGCCGGCAGGGCACGCCATTCGCGAGCGACGTGTCGTGCATTACACCGACGCGACCAACGATGCGCAGCTGACGCGAGCGGTACGGCACGTGGCGCAAGTCGCCGGGTATGAGGCGATGGCCTATGCGCCGATGATGTGGAACGAGCGCGGCATCGGCGCGATCGGCGTCTCGCGGCTCAAGGGTGCATTCAGGGACAAGGAATTGGCGCTGTTGCAGACCTTCGCCGATCAGGCTGTCATCGCGATCCAGAACGCGCGGCTGTTCAACGAAACCAAGGAGGCGCTGGAACGACAGACTGCGACGGCCGACATCCTGAAGGTGATCGCCGGCTCACCTTCTGACGTGCGACCGGTGTTCGAGGCCATCGTCAGCAGCTCAAAGCGTCTGCTCAGCGGCTTCTCGGCCGCGGTATTCCGCTTCATCGACGGGATTGCCTACCTGGAGGCCATCACGCCGACAACCCCCGCAGCCGATGAAATAATGAGGAATTCATTCCCTCGACCGGTGGCCGATTTTCAGTCGTTTGCCATGGTGCAGGATGGAAGGATCGTACAGGTTTCCGATACGGATGCCCTGTCGGACGACATTCGGGATATCGCGCGAGGGCGCGGCTTTCGCAGCATGCTCCTTGCTCCGCTGATGAGCAGCGGGACGCCGATCGGCCTGGTCAGTGTCACACGGGTCCAACCCGGCACCTTCGCTGTCCACCACGAGCAGTTGCTTCGGACCTTCGCCGATCAGGCCGTCATCGCCATCGAGAATGTGCGGCTGTTCAACGAAGTCCAGCTACGCACCGAAGACCTCAGCGAGTCGCTGCAACAACAGACCGCGGTCGGCGACGTTCTCAAGACCATCAGCCGGTCAACTTTCGATCTGCAGCCGGTGCTCGACACGCTGGTGAACACCGCTGCCCTTCTGTGTAATGCCGAGATGGCCTTCATCATGCGCCGCGAAGGGGACGAGTATCGGGCCGGCGCCGCCGTCGGCTATAGCCGCGACTTTATTGAATTCATCGAAACCCACCCGCTCAAAGCGGACAGAGGCTCGATCACCGGCCGCGCCGTGCTCGAGCGACGCACGATTCAGATTCTCGACGTCGCCACCGATCCCGAATACATGTTGCACGAAGCCACCACGCTCGGCCGTCAGCACACAGCGCTGTGCGTTCCGTTGCTACGAGAGGACGAACCGATCGGAACCATCGTGCTGTCGCGACAGCGGGTCGAAGCGTTCACGCAAAAGCAGATCGAGCTCGTCACCACCTTCGCCGACCAGGCCGTCATCGCGATCGAAAATGTCCGCCTGTTCGACGAGGTCCGCCAACGCACCGAGGATCTGAGCGAATCTCTGCAACAGCAGACTGCCACCGCCGACGTGCTGAAGGTCATCAGCCGCTCGGCGTTCGATCTTGACTCGGTCCTCGCGACATTGGTCGAATCCGCGGCCACGCTCTGCGAAGCCGAAAGAGGCATGATTTTTCTTCGCCGGGAGAACCTTTACCGCATGGCGAGCAACTATGGTTTCTCGCCAGAGTTGGAGGCATTCGCGCGAGACCATCCATTTTCGGTCGACGGTGCCAGCACCACGGCCCGTGCGGCGGCATCCGGTGTGGCCGTTCAGGCCGTTGATATCCTTGCCGACGAGACGCAAGGCGAACTGGCCCGCCAGTACCAGAAACTCGGAGGCCATCGGACCAATCTCGGCGTTCCCTTAAGGAGCAAAGGTGAGACGATCGGGATTTTCACGCTGACGCGGCAGGTGGTGAGGCCATTCAGCGAGAAGCAGATCGAACTCGTCTCGACCTTCGCCGACCAGGCTGTGATCGCAATCGAGAACGTCCGCCTGTTCGACGAGGTGGAAGCCAAAACCCGTGACCTCTCCGAGGCCCTCACGTACCAGACCGGCAGCGCCAACATCCTCAAGGTCATCGCCTCGTCGCCGACCGATGTCGGCCCGGTTTTCAATGCGATTGTCGAAAGCGCATGCGAACTTTGCGAGGCCTATGATGCGGTGCTGCGCCTGAAACAAGGCGAAGATCTCTGTTTCAGCGCACATCAGGGCCCGATAATGACCTTTCGGGAAAATCGGCCAATCAGCCGAAACTGGACGGCTGGCCGCGCCGTGATCGAGAAGCGGCCGATACACGTGCACGATCTGTTGGCGTCCGAGGGTGAGGAATTTCCCGAAGCCCGCGAGATGAGACGCCATCAGGGTCATCGCACCGTCATGAGCGTGCCGCTGCTGCGCGAGGGTGAAAGCATCGGCGCCATCACGCTTCGCCGCCTGGAAGTAAATCCTTTCAGCGACAAGCAGATTACCTTGCTGCAGACCTTTGCCGATCAGGCCGTCATCGCGATCGGCAATGTGCGATTGTTCGAGGAAGTGCAGGCCAAGACGCGCGACCTCACGGAATCGCTGCAGCAACAAACCGCGACCGCCGACGTGCTGAAGGTCATCAGCCGCTCGGCATTCGATCTGCAAACTGTGCTCGACACCTTGACGGAATCGGCGGCACGGCTCTGCGGTGCAGACATGGCCGCGATCGCGCGCGACACGCCCGACGGTTACTATCATGCAACCAGCTACAATTTCTCGGTCGACTGGATTAGAGTTACCGACCGGATGAGAATTCCAGTGGACAGGGGCAGCGTCATTGGCAGAGCGCTGCTTGCCGGCACAGCCGTTCAGATTCCCGACGTGCTGGCCGATCCGGAATACGCATATCCCGATATGCAGAAGGCCGCTGGATATCGGACCCTGCTCGGCGTTCCGATGCTGCGGGGAAAGGAACCGATCGGCGTTCTGTTCCTGGGCAACAAGACGGTTGAACCATTCACGGACAAGCAGACCGAACTGGTTTCGACCTTCGCCGACCAGGCTGTGATCGCGATCGAGAACGTCCGCCTGTTCGACGAGGTACAGGCCAAGACCCGCGACCTCTCCGAGGCCCTCACCTACCAGACCGGCAGCGCCAATATTCTGAAGGTGATCGCATCCTCGCCGACGGAGGTCGGACCGGTTCTCAACGCTATCGTCGAAAGTGCCTGCGAACTTTGCGAGGCCTATGATGCCGTCGTGTTGCTGAAGGATGGCGACACCCTGCGCTACAGCGCCCATCACGGCCCGATCGGGATCAATATCGAATCTTGGCCGATCAACCGTGGCTATCCTTCGGGGCGCGCGTTCCTCGAGCGGAGACCAGTGCACGTGCAGGATATTCTCTCCGATGAGGGAGACGAATTCCCCGACACCAGGAAATTGTCGGGCCTTACGGGCACTACGGGTGTCCGAACCGTCCTGTCCGTGCCTTTGCTCCGCGAAAACGAGAGCATTGGAACAATCCTGCTGCGCCGTACCGAAGTGCAGTCGTTCAGCGAGAAACAGATTGCTCTGCTGCAAACCTTCGCCGACCAGGCGGTCATCGCCATCGGCAACGTGCGCCTGTTTGACGAGGTTCAGGCCAAGACCCGCGATCTCTCCGAGGCCCTGACCTACCAGACCGGCAGCGGCAACATTCTTCGCGTGATTGCCTCTTCGCCGACCGACGTCAAACCGGCTCTTACCGCGATCGTGGAGAGCGCGTGCGAATTGTGCGAGGCCGACGATGCGCTGGCTACCCTGAGGGATGGCGACGAGCTCGTGTTCCAGGCGCAACACGGCTCGATTCCAGTGGTTTGGCAGCGACAGCCGATCGATCGTGAGGGGGCGGCCGGCCTCGCCGTGATCAATCGCGCGCCGGTTCATGTGCATGATCTTCTCGGGCCCGAAGGCGACCAGTTCCCCCGCGCCCGGGAATTCGCCCGCACGACCAACGTTCGCACAGTGTTGTGCGTGCCGTTGCTGCGCGAGGGCGAAAGCATCGGCGCCATCGTGCTTCGCCGCACCGAAGTGCGTCCGTTCAGCGACAAGCAGATCAGCCTGCTGCAAACCTTTGCCGATCAGGCCGTGATCGCGATCGGGAATGTGCGCCTGTTCGAGGAAGTGCAAGCCAAGACCCGCGACCTGGAGGAATCGCTCCAACAGCAAACCGCAACTGCAGACGTACTCAAGGTGATCAGCGCATCACCTGGTGAGCTGGAGCCCGTGTTCCAATCCATGCTGGAAAATGCGGTACGCCTCTGCGAGGCAAAGTTTGCCATGCTGTTTTTGTATCAGGCGCACGACAATGAGTATCGTGCAGTCGGGAAATGGAATTTGCCGCCCGCTTGGGGGGAGTTCCTCGAGAAAAATGCACTCCGTGCCGACCCAAGAGTCCCTCTTGGCCAGGTTCTGATGACAAAACAGCCTGTCCAGGTTCCTGATGTCCGGGAGCATCAGGCTTACATTGATCACTATCCGGGGATGGTCGCCGTCGCGGAACTCGGCGGTGCCCGAACGCTCCTGCAAGTGCCGCTGCTCAGGGAAAACGAGCTGGTCGGGGCGTTCGGGATCTATCGACAGGAAGTCCGCGTCTTCACCGACAAGCAGATTGAGCTGGTGCGGAATTTCGCTGCCCAAGCCGTCATAGCC
>JBOHIT010000822.1:0-14194 GCA_050726155.1 Bradyrhizobium sp. | reverse complement strand
GTCAGCAACCGCACCAGCACGCCGGCTCCGGCCATCTGCGGCATCAGATAGGCGAAGTTGACGACGACCGTTCCGGCGATCGCGGCCAGCAGTGACGTCCGCGTTTGCATCCGGCTGCGAATGATGTCGCCCAGCGTGTATTTGCCGGTGTTGCGCATCGGCTCGGCGATCAGGAACAGCACGGTGCAGAACGCCACCAGCGGCCCGATCGCGTAGAACGCGCCGTCCATGCCGTAGAGTGCGGTGAGACCGGTGAACCCGAGAAAGGCCGCGGCGCTGCACCAGTCGCCAGCCAAGGCAAAGCCGTTCTGCGCGGCGGTCAACTGGCTGTCGGCCGCGTAAAAATCGGCGGTCGTCGATGTACGCCTGGCGGCCCAGTAAGTGATGCCGAGCGTGATCAGGAGGATGACGCCGAAAATGCCAAGGGTGAGGTTCATCTCAATTTCCCCGCCCGGAGATTTGCATCGCGACACGCGCGGCGAGCGGATCGAATTTATCGTTAGCGATCCGCCCGTAGACGATCGCAAGTCCCCACGACAGCAGATAATTCAATGCAATCAGCGTGAAGCCGAGATTGAGGGAGCCAATCACCTTGGTTCCCATCAAATCCCGCGCGAAGCCGGCGAGGATGGTCAGGCCAATATAGCCGACCATGAAAATGATGGTCATCGGCACCAGGTATTTCAGCTTCTCCGCGATCAATTGCTTCACCGAGGCGTGCGCAGCCTCCAGCGACGTCCCGTTGCGAACCATGGGCTTTCCCCGATGTAAGGAATTTGCATCCCGCACTGCGGCGGGTTGGCCGGCGTGCGGATGATTATGCGCAAGGCCGACCCTGCTTCTTTACGAGCGGGGCCTGAAGTGGCAAAATGAATAATAACGATGACCAGTATCGTATTTGACGATTAAGGGGCCGCGGATGAATTTCGATATCGATTGCTTGCGGTCGTTTCTGGTGGTCGCCGACACTATGAGTTTTTCGCGTGCCGCCGAGAGCGTCGGCCGGTCGCAATCGACGGTCAGCCAACAGATCGCCAAACTCGAAACCCAGATCGGCAAAGGGCTGCTCTCGCGCCGCAAGGGCCGGGTGATCGAATTGACGTCCGAGGGCGGCAAACTGGTGCAGTATGCGCGTCGCATCCTGCAGCTCAACGACGAGGCCTACGCCTCGATGTCCGACGACGTCCTCGCGGGCTTCGTCCGGCTCGGTGTGCCGCTTGATTTCTTCGGACGTGACTTCACAGCGTGGCTGGCTAGGTTCAAGAACAGGCATCCGATGGTCGGGCTGGAGGTCGAGGCCAATCAATCGGAGAATTTGCAAAAGCGCAGCGCGCGGGGCGAATTCGATCTGGCATTCTTCAAGCAAGAGACCGGAGCGAAGCTCGGAACCGTCGCATTGCGAGAGCAACTGGTATGGGTCAGCGGACCGAATTATTCACCTGATGCCGGCGAATCCGTGCCACTCATTCTGTTTCCCGAGGGCTGCGCGTACCGCCGTTGCGCCATCGCGGCGCTGAAGGATCACAAGCGGCCGTGGCACCTCAGTTTCGTCAGTCCGAGCTTCGATTGCCTGAAGTCGGCTGCGGTGGAAGGCATGGGGATCACGGTGCTGGCGCGCGCGCTGGTCGCGCCGCCGCTGCGCGTGGTTCGGCACGGGCTGCGGCTTCCGCAACTGCCAAGCGTCGAACTGGTCTATTCCTACGGCCGGCGCAGCAACTCCCGCGTTGTCAGCGAGCTTGCCCATTATCTCGCGGATAGTTTGACCAACGCCGGGAGCGTTTGCAGCGGCCAAGCATGATGCGCTGGCTTGATCGGGCGTGGGGTAGGTCTACTCACGATCGAATCTTCCGGTCGGTGGCGGAATCGCGCTGGGCATCGCATTCACCTAAACGTGTGGTGCCGGTCCCGTAACAAGGCGGTGTGGCCGCCGAATGGACTCCTGACGACATGGGAGGTTCATATGCGGTCATCGATAATACTGATACTCGGGGCGCTTGCGGCGGCCCGTCCTCATGCCGCCGTCGCGGCTGACCGGCCCGTCGTGGTGGAGCTGTTCACCTCGCAAGGTTGTTCGTCGTGTCCACCGGCCAATGCCTATCTGAATGAGCTGTCCAAGCAGCGACCCGACATATTGGCCTTGGCCTTTCACGTGACTTATTGGGACTATCTGGGTTGGAAGGATCCTTTTTCGCTGCAGATCGCAACCGAACGCCAAGCGCGTTATGGGCAACGGTTTGGAGACGGATCTTACACTCCGGAAATCGTCGTGGACGGCGGTACCGGACTGGTCGGCTCAGATCGCGAGGCTGTGGAAAAGGTAATCGCGAAGGCCCGTGCCCGGAACGCGACGGCCGCAGATGTGCGCGTCGCCGCCAAGGATGGAAAGGTCTCGATCGACATAGGTCCGGGGCGAGGTTCTGCAAAAATCTATCTCATCGGCTACGACCGGGAGCACATCACGGCTGTCGGCCGCGGTGAAAACCGGGGACGGACGATGCCCGAATCGAACATTGTCCGATCGTTTCGGTCGGTAGGAGATTGGCTGGGAGGCGCGGTTCATTTTGATCAGCCGCATCCGGACAGCGAAGAGGTCGCCGTCATTCTGGAATCTCAGGACGGCCGGATTGTCGGGGCCGCAAGCAGCAGGTGAAGGACGAATTTGTTTGGCCACGAACGGCTGTAAGCGTCCATTTCTGACACGTCGAGCTAATTGAGCACGCTCGCGGGTCGCCAATTGCTAGGCAAAAGATCATCGAGCCGGCTCATGGGGTGGCCGTTGGACATGCGCTGGAGATGTCCTCGAGATAGGCGAAGGGCTCAACGTTGTTAAGCTTGGCGCTCGCGATAAGCGAGCAGACGGTGGCCCAGCGGTTTGCACCGCCCTCAGATCCGGCAAACAGGTGATTCGGCCGAGCGTGACTGGACGGATCGCACGCTCGACGCTGTTAGTGTCGAGTTCGATGCGGCCATCTTCTGGGAATATGCAAAGTGCCTCCAGCGATTAAGTGCGTACCGGATTGCCTCAGAAAGGCTGCTGCGGGGCAGGATGTGGGTAAGCTGCACATCCAGCCAGAGCTTCATAGTGCGGATCAGCGGCGGCGAGCCGGGTAGAACTTGCGCCGCGCATGGACCCAGCAGGCCGAGAGCCTGATGTCTGTGCGGGAACCCGATTTATTGTGATGTTGGACCACGCGGTTGGCACATCGCGGCGCCTCGCTGTTGAAGGCTGCATTGGAGAGAGCAGCATGCCCAATCCGGCCTATTTGAAATTCTCTCGACGCGAGCTGCTGATCGTCGGAGCCGCTTCACTGGGGGCGCCGGCCGTAGCGGTGACAACGGCGCCATTCGTGGCAAAGGCGGAGGCCACCTTGGTGCCCGCGGTTCCCTTCAAACCCGATCAGCCAGGGAGGCCGCCTCAGTTGGCGGCCTCTTTCATTTTATCTTGATGCGGTCCCATGTCGCCTGTTGGCACGAAGCGAACGCGGTAGTCCTTTGACTCAGGTTAGTTGATCAGATTGAAAAAGAAGGGCTGAGGGAGAGCGGCTGCCTTCCCGGCGGACCCAATACGCTCGTCAGCTCTGCGCGCTCGTGGGTTGAACCGGTACGCTTGCTGACGTAAGCGTCCGCGATGACCGAGCCGACAAGCGGCGCCAGGAAATCGGATGCGGCGCTAACGATCCTTGGGGTTGCGTGCGGCCTTGGATCTGCTCTGTTTTGGGCGCTCGGCTTTGTCGCAACACGACATGGCCTACAGGTTGGCTTCACGCCGGTGGACCTGCTGATGCACCGCTTCCTGTGGTCGGGCGTTGCGTTCCTGCCAATCATCCTTCGCGGCAACTTGGCCGATCTTTGCGGCATCGGATGGGGCCAGGGGTTGGTGTTGATGGCGTTGGGCGGGCCGGTGATGTCGCTCATCAGCTATACCGGCTTTCTATTCGTGCCGCTCGGGCACGGCAGCGTCATCCAGCCCTCATGCGCGACCTTGGGCGGCCTGTTCCTTGCGGCGGCGGTGCTCGGCGAGCGGATGTCGTTCTCGCGTGTACTTGGAGCGGTTGTCATCGTCGCCGGCCTCGCCGTGATTGGCGGCGAATCGATTGGCCATATAGGGCTTCACGGCGTGATGGGCGATTTGATCTTCGTCCTGACGGGTTTCATGTTCGCTTGTTTCGCGGCACTCGTAAGATATTGGCGCGTTACCGCCTTTTCCGTGGCTGGTGTCGTCAGCGTGTTGTCGCTCTTGCTGTTCCCAGTCTACGTGGGGCTGGTTGGCATCGGCCACGTAGCCGCGATTGGCCTTCGCGAGAACGCGTTGCAAGCCCTGGGGCAGGGCATCCTGGCTGGCCCCGCTGCGATGTATCTGTTCACGTTATCCATTCAGCACCTTGGCGTCGCACGGGCTGCGATTTTTCCCGCGATCGTGCCGGCGCTAACCTTGTTGGTCGGCTGGGTTTTGCTTGATGAGCCTCCAACTGCGCTGCAAGCTGTCGGGCTTTGCATCGTGCTGACGGGCTTTTATCTGGCGCAGCGGCAGCGCTAGGTCGTTGAGCGAGTGCCGCGGTTGCCTCCGCAATGTTGAACGCGGTTGCGCAGGAACCGTCTCCAGGTTTCACCAAGGTTTACAAATTTATTCCACGCAAGCAGTTAGTTACAGGAACGATGTCTATCCGACATCATTGATGAGATGCATTTCATCATGGAGGTCGATGCACAAGATCATCTGGCGACCGCTCTCACCCTCATGTGCGGCTCTGCATTTGCCCAGAGCACCGGCGCACCAGCCGCTGCCCAGGGCGAGATGAACAAGCCTGACGCGAACAACAATATGGACAAGGGAGCGATGGGTAAAGGCTCGATGGGCAATACCACCGGCAGGAGCGGCAGCGCAAACGGCTTGCCGTCCGCTGCGCCAAAAGCGACGACCGGTCCGAGCATGAAGCCGTCGGCCAACGAGAGCACCCCCAAGTAAGCCCTCAAAGACAGCGCTTGAGGGTCGATGGCATCGTGCCACCCGCCAACAGCTCCCTTCACGCAACACGTGCTTGAAACAATCGGGATGTCTGCCCGTAACTGCCTTTAGGCGGGAGAATGGAGATACGATGCGTGCTAGCGGATTGTTCCATCGCATGTTGATTGCCGGTGGCGTTGCCATAGCAGGGGCGCTGGGGATGTTACTTACCATAGCGGGACCAGATGCTGATCCTGCCAGCGGTATTACCATGGTGACCTCAGCGGTTGCGACCAGTGCCGGAGCGGTGGCGCTGCCCACCCGAAAACCGTAGATTTTTGAACAGGCCGCAAGGCCGCTAGGATCCGAAGTAGTAAGCCGCATTGCCCCAGCTATCGGCTTATGAGAGCCGCGCTGCTTGTTGGTCCCGCGCGGCGCGGCTTGCTATTTGGCGCAGTTCGACGCGCCGCGGCTTGTTGCTACTGATGATTCGGCGCAGTCCGCCCCTCCACCCTTCGCTAACGGTTACGCTAAGCGGCCGAATTTTTGTCGCGGGATTGAATGGGCGGGGCAGTCCCGTTGCATGTGGAACCGCTTAGCGGCAGCGCAACTCTGGCCGGATTGCGAAAATGTTGGGGCTACGCGCCAAATCACCGGGCTTCAATGCCGGCGCCTGATCGCCGGTCATTATTCAGACCGTTGTCCAAGATTAGGATCGCTAGAGCGGGGATAGTGAACCCCCGCACCGGAAAAGCGGCGCGCTTTGTTGGACGCATGGTCCCTGTTCTACGCCGCTTCCAAAGAAATTACGGTGGTGCCGCTAAAGCGGCGCAAATCCGAATGAACCTCCGCTGCCACGGGGAAGCCGTTCGGTTTGATCGCCGACCAAGTGGGCTAGGGCGGCTTCTTACCTCGCGCGGGAAGGTCGTGCGTTCGCCGGACCAAACGCGGAATCCATCCCTTTCCGCCGCCGCTCTACCCATTTCTCAGTGGCAGCTTCTGGGGCGCAAAGCGGTCGTTGACTTATGCAAATTCGGCCGAGCTGCGCTGGCTAATCATTCTTGGCTGGAAGAAGAGATCGTGTGGTTCAAAAGGCACGCATCGCATCTTCAATCCGCATGGCCGCACGCAATAACATCCAGTCGCGTCCTCTCGCCGCGATGATCTGAAGCCCGAATGGAAGGCCGTTCGCGTCGCAGCCGCAAGGAATCGAAATTGCGGGAAGGCGGGCGTGATTGACGAAGGGCGTGAAGGCGGCATGCGCGCGAGGGCTTACTCCCGTACCACCGATCATGGTTGGGCCGAGTTGCCCTTGAGGCCAGGCAACACAGGGCACGGTCGGCGTCAGCAATAAGTCGAACTCGCAAAAGAATGCGACGAACGCGGTTCTGATGGCTGAGCTTTCGCCAACCGCCGCAATCACGTCCGTGCCGAGCAAGGCAAGACCGCGTTCGATCTGTCTGCCCACGTCTGGGTCGAATTGCGCGTGGTCCTTCCGAAAGGCATCGCCGTAAAGCCGCGCCAGGCCGGCGTGCTGCAAGGGCATCAGTGCCTCTTCGGTCGCGCCGGGCGGCCATGCCGGGTCGCGCCGGACAGATTGGACCCCTGTTTTGGCGAGATATTCGACGACGGCTTCCAGTCTCCCGGCGATCGCAGGATCTACCGGGACATCAAGACCCAGCTTCGGCGAGAAGGCGATACGCAGATCCGGCAAGCGCCGCTCGTCGCGATCAACTGGCCCAGAATCAGGATCGCGGGCATCGGGGCCCGCCATTGCCTCGAATGCGAGCGCCGCGTCCGCCACGTTTCGCGCGATCGGGGCGATCACGGATATGTCGAAAAACGGCTCCGCAAATCCCGGGCCATATGGAATGGCGCCATAGGACGGCTTGAAGCCGACCACGCCGACATGGGCCGGAGGACGCCGGCTGGAGCCGCCTGCATCGGTGCCGATGGCGAGCGGGACCAGGTCCGCCGCCACAGCCGTTGCTGGGCCGCCTGACGAGCCGCCCGGCGTCAATTCTGGATTCATCGGATGCCGCGTGGGTCCGAACAGCAGAGAAGTCGTCACGCCCTTGCAGGCGAATTCGGATGTGGCGCCAATCCCGACGACGACAGCTCCCGCCTTCCGCAACCGTTCGACGGCAATCGCATCGCGCGGCGCCACAAAGTCGGCGAAGAGCCGGGATCCCTGTGTTATCCGCCAGCCAGCAACCCAGATGTTGTCCTTGATGACCACCGGAACACCGGCGAGCGGCAAGCTTTCGCCGAGCTGCACGCGGCGGTCGACCGTGGCCGCATCCTTCAGTGACCGCTCGGGGTCGACAGTCACGACGGCGTTGAGCGCCTTGGCCGCTGCGATACGATCCAGCGCGGCGCGAACCATTTCGACCACTGATGCGCGCCCGCCGGTGACGGCGGCAACGATTTCGCGCGCGCTCATCGCGCGCCTCCCCGGATGAGCGCTGCCGTTCCGCCAAAAGCCAGCAATGCAAGGCCGACGAAGGCGCCGGCAAGGCCGACGAAGGTCTCAAGGACGGAAATCAGGACCGGGGTGATCAGCAAGCCCGCATAGGAAGCCGTCAGCACGGCGCCGGTCGTCTCGGCGATGCGGTCCTGCGGGGCCAGCCGGGCGACTTCGGCGAGGAAGATGCCGTTCCAGCCACTGGCCGTCAGACCGAAGATCGTGGCGAGTGCATACTGCCCGGACTTGCCGAGCGCCGCGCCCCACAGCCCGAAGATGGCTGCACACACCGCCATTCCCAGTCCGAGGCCGATCAGGACCAGCCGCGCGGAATTGACGCGCATCGCCAAAAATCCCCAGCCGAGCCGGCCGAGCAAACCTCCGCCCTGTGCACAGGCCAGTGCCGCGCCGGCTTCGAGGTGGCTCAGTCCGAGTTCGCGCACGCCCAGCGTGATAAAGAACGTGTTGAGCGCGAGCTGCATGCCGCTGAACGGCATCGAGGCGGCCGCGAGGGCTGCAACCTGACGGTCGGAACTCACCAGCGCCAGCCGTGCGCGCATGCCGAGTTGCGGCGGCGCTTGCGCTAGCCCTTCATAGCGAGGGCGCAACCACTCGAAGACAAGTATTCCGCCGACGGCACAGGCGGCAACTGCCGCGTAGGCCCATTGCGGCGCAAGCCAGATTGCGATCGCGGGCAATGCCAGCGAGCCGCAGACAGCGCCGATCTGATTGCCGGTCTGGCGCACCGAAAACACGAGGGGACGCCGCTCGTCGGTCACCAGCCGACCCAACAGTGCGGTACTGGCCGGCGTCTCCGGCCCGAAGGCGAGGCCGAGACAGAGCCCTGCCAGCAGCAGCGCCGGGCCTGATCCGAACGCTGCCAGTGCCATGCTGGCGATCACGGCGCCGGCGCAGAGGCTTGCCATGCGGAGCGAGCCGATGCGGTTGATCAGGCCGCCGGTCCAGAACGAAGTGGCGACGCCGACGGCAAAGACCGCCGTTGAGAACATCGACAGGCTGGCAATATCCAGATGGACGGAGGGGGCGACCGCGCCCGGCGCAAACAGCGCCAGCGCCACCAGCGCCTGCAGCCATGTCATCGCCGCGAGCGCGGGCACCAGTGCTGGCCGAGCTGTCGCGACTGAGTGTATCATGCAGCAGCGCCCGGCAGTCGGGTGCCCGGAGAACAGGAGAACCAATGGCCGGCGGAATATCCATCCATGCGGTCGATGTCGCGAGCGGGCGTCCTGCGCAGGGCCTGCGCGTCGAAATCTGGCGCCTCGATTCCGCGCGCACGCCGATTGCGGAGGGACGCCTTGGTGCCCACGGCCAACTCGATCATCCCGTCGTGCAAGGAGCGGGAATCGAAGCCGGTGAATACGAGGTTCATTTTCATCTCGGCGAATTCTTCGCGGGCAGCGCCGGCGCCAGTTTTCTCACCGTCGCGCCGTTCCGCTTCAGGATTGAACAGGTGGATGAGCATTTTCATCTGCCAATGAAGTTCACGCGCTGGGGCTATTCGCTGTTCCGGGGCGCGTGAGGCGCGTCAACTGGTCAATCGCTTCGACAGGCCAGTGACGCGCTCCATGATCGCCATCAGCGCCACCGTAGCGATGATCAGGACACCGGACAATGCGGCGATCGTCACGTCGAGCTTGCCCTCCAGATCCTGCCACATCCGGATCGGCAGCATGTCGGTGGCGGCATCGCGCAGGAACAGTGAGACCGGCACGTTGTCGAACGAGGACATGAAGGCGATGAACGCGCCGGCGATGACGCCGGGGCGGATCAGCGGCAATACGATCCTGCGGAAGGTGTAGAGGCGGCTGGCGCCGAGAATGGCTGAGCTCTCCAGCAGTGTCGGCTCGAGCTGCGCCAGTGAGGCCACAGTGTTGCGCACCACATAGGGCACGCAAACAACCGTGTGGCCGATCACCAATGTGAGCGGCGATACCGGCAGGCCGACCAGCGAAAACAGCATCAGCGCTGACAGCCCGAAGGCCAGCGCAGGCAGCACCAGCGGCGACATGAACAGCGAATCCAGTACGCGCGCCGTCAATGTCGCCGAACGCGAGATCGCGAGCGCGGCGGCAACGCCGAGGACGATGGAAAGGCCGGTGGACCACATCGCGACGACAAAACTGTTGCGGGCGGCGAAATGCAGTTGCCAGGCATTCCACAGCTCGGCGTACCAGCGCGCCGAATAACCCGGCGGCGGGAATTTGAGCGAGAAGCCGTTGGTGAACGAGACGATCAGGACGACCAGAGACGGCGCGATGATGATGATCAGCGCAATCAGCGCGATCACGGTCATGACGACCTCGAAGCTGATCGCCTCCCACGTGCGCTTGCGGCCGCCCATCAGGCTCCCCCATATCCGCGCGACAGCCGGCCGAGCGTATTGAACGCAGTCACGACGGCGAGAACCGCAAGCAGGAAGATGATCGAGATCGCCGAGGCAAAGGGCCAGTTCTGCAGGGTGGAAGCCTGCTGGTAGAGATACATCGGCATGAACAGCATCTGCCCGCCGCCGACGAGGGACTGCGTGATGAAC
This sequence comes from Bradyrhizobium sp., assembly GCA_050726155.1. GTDB lineage: Bacteria > Pseudomonadota > Alphaproteobacteria > Rhizobiales > Xanthobacteraceae > Bradyrhizobium. Next base: position 4,231 of record JBOHIT010000822.1, on the reverse strand, counting down.
GCGGTGATGGCCGCGGCATAGGTCAGCGTGCAGCCGGCGATGACGCCAGGCAGCGACAATGGCAGCACCACCTTGAAAAAGGTGCGCCAGCTCCCCGCGCCGAGGGAGCAGGAGGCATCTTCGAGATTCATGTCGATGCGGCCAAGCGCAGTGATCAGCGGAAGCGTCATCAGCGGCATCTGCACCTGCGCCAGCGCAACGACCACGCCGATTTGGGTGTAGAGCAGGCGCCACGGCGTATCGATGGCGCCGATCGACAGCAGCGTCGAATTGACGATGCCCTGGCGTCCCAGGATCACGATCCACGCAAAGGTGCGGACGACAACGCTGGTGAGCAGCGGCAGCAGCACGATCAGGATGATGACGGTCTGGGCGCGCGATCCGACCCGGTGATAGAGCCAGGCGATTGGAAAACCCAGCACGAGACACAAGGCGGTCACTTCGGCGCCGAGCAGCAGCGTCGAGCCTAGTACGCTGAGGCTGAATTTATCGGTCAGGAAATGCGCGTATTGGCCGATGCCCCAGACGGTCGCGGCAGAGTCGTTATGCAGCGACAGGATGAACAGCTGCACCAGTGGCGCGACGAAGAACACCAGGAAGAACAGGGCGAGCGGCGCAGCCAGCCCCATATTGTATGATGTGACGTCGCGCGCCACCGATGCGGCAGCCATCGTGATGGTCCTCAGAGCTTGATTTCTCGGTTGAACCGCTCGATCCAGGCGGAACGCTGCTCGTTGATCTTCTTCCAGTCCTGGAAGACGAACTTCTTCTTCAGGTCCGCAGTGTCTTTCGCCAGCACGCGCGCGATCTCGCCGCCCATTGGCACCTTTGAATTGGTCGGGACGATCAAATAGGGCGAATTCATCAGCGTAGTCTGCACTTCGGGCGAGAGAGACGCCTCAATCAGTTTGAACGCCAGTTCCTTGTTCGGCGAGTTCTTGACGACATGGATTGTGGTCTTGAACGCGATCGCGCCTTCCTTTGGCGCCACGAATTCGACGGGCACGCCGCGTGCCTTGAGGATCTGGATTGCGTTGAAATTGCCGGGCGAAATGTCGATCTGCCCTTGCTGGAACAAAGTCGCGAGCGCGCCCGGATTGGCGGCGACCGCAGCCAGATTCGGCTTCAGTGCTTCCAGGGCCTTGAAGGCGGGATCGACATTGGCTTCCGAGCCGCCATGCATCTTGGCGATCTCGACCAGCCATCCGGTGCCGAGGGTCGAGTTGAGATTGGTGATGCCGACTTTGCCCTTGAATTCCGGCTTCCAGAGATCGGCCCATGAAGTCGGTGGCGTCTTGATCGTGTCGGGATTGTAGGTGAGACCGACGACCTGGAAGAACGGCGCCGGACCCATCGGCTCCTGTGCTTCGGCGATGAGATCCTTGTAATGGGTGCTCTTTTCGACCGGGAACGCTTCGACGATATCCTGACCGATGGCAACGAGCGCCGGACCCGGATCATGCAGCATCACATCGATCGGCGGATTAGCACGCGCCGCGTTCACCTTTGCGATCTGGTCGACCGACAGCATCGGGTCGAGCACGATGGACGCATCGGCGTTCGCCTTGCGGAAGGCTGGAACCAGCACCGCCTTATGGGCTTCCTCCCAGCTCCCGGTAAAAGTCGCGAACACCAGCGGACGGGCCTGGGCATAGCTTAGCCCCGGAAACGCCTTCATCGCGCCGAGGGTCAATGCGGTCGTCAAAAGTGTTCTGCGATTAATCATGAGGTCCTACTCCCGTTCTGACGCTGTGTTCAAATGGATGCTGGAAATGCGGTGGCGAGCGCCGGCGCGAGCGGCGCAATGCGCACCGCGACGCCGCTCTCGAGCAGACGCGTTTCGCCAAGCCGCGCCTGCGATATTTTCACGCCCGATCCGTCGGCGGTCGTGACTTCATGCACGACGGTTGCGCCAAGCGGCAGGGCCATTCCGACGACGCCGGCAAAGCCGGAATCGTCGGTCACGAACTGCAGATGTTCAGGCCGGATGCAAACCGTGACCCGGCCGCCTTCCGTCATCGATTTTGTGGCTGGCCTTGCAATGATCTCGGCGCCGGCGTCGAGGCGGACTTTCGCGCCGGTCGGATCTGATGACACCAGTGTGCCCGGCATGCGATTGCTCGAGCCGACGAAGGTGTTCACGAACAGTGTCTCGGGACGGTCATAGACGTCGGTCGGTGATCCGAATTGCTCGAGGCGGCCCTGGCTCAACACCGCGACGCGGTCGGCCATGGAGAGCGCTTCTTCCTGGTCGTGCGTGACGATAAGCGTCGTGATGCCCGAGACGCGCTGCAGCCGTTTGACTTCGATCTGCATGTCGAGCCGCAAATTCTTGTCGAGCGCCGCAAAAGGCTCGTCGAGCAGCAGGATCGACGGCTTGATCGCCAGTGCGCGCGCCAGCGCCACGCGCTGCTGCTGGCCGCCGGAAAGCTGCCGTGGCAGACGTTCGGCCATCGACGGCAATTGGACGAGTTCGAGCAGGCGCTGCACCTCGCGGCGCCGCGTTTCGGTGTCGACGCCGCGGGCGGCGAGGCCATAGGCGACATTCTCGGCGATGGTCAGGTGTGGAAACAGGGCGTAGTTCTGGAAGACGATGCCGACGGCGCGCTTGTTCGGCGGCAGCCTGTCCACGATCTCGTCGCCGATGATGATGCGCCCCTGGGTTTGGGTGATGAAGCCGGCCACGATGCGCAGCAGCGTGGTCTTGCCGCAGCCAGACGGGCCGAGCAGCGCGATGATTTCGCCGCCCTTGACGTCGAGGTTGATGTTTTCCACCGCGATCGCGCCGCCGGGATAGCGGTGCGTGATCGCGTCGAGCACGAGCGAACGACCGCCCATCGATTCAGCCATGGAGCATTCCTCCTGACTTCAAAGGGAAAGCAATTTTCGTGCCTGTGCTATCGTCATTTCTACGGAGTTCGTGCATTCTTGGCTCATGACGATAGAGACCAATCTCTGCGAACTCACCGCCACGGCGCTCACCAAGGCGTTGGCGCGGCGTGAGATTTCCGCTGTTGATGTGACCGAAGCGCATCTTGCGCGTATTGCGGCCCGCGATGCCGGGCTTGCGGCCTTCATCACCGTCGATGCGGAGGGCGCGCGCCGTCAGGCCGCGGCATGCGACGCGGCACGTACGCCGATGGGCCCGCTGCATGGTCTGCCCGTCGCCGTGAAGGATCTGACCAGTACCGTGGGACTGCGCACGACATACGGGTCGTCGCTGTTCAGCAATCACTTGCCGGAGCAGGACGAACTCGTCGTGGCGCGGCTGCGTCAGGCGGGCGCCGTCATCATCGGCAAGACCAACACGCCGGAGTTCGGCTTCGGCGCCGTGTGCACCAACCGGCTGTGCGGGCCGACGCGAAATCCGTTCGATGTGGCGCTCACCTCCGGTGGCTCGTCGGGCGGCTCTGCTGTTGCCGTCGCTACCGGAATGACTCCGCTCGCGCAAGGCACCGATTTCGGCGGCTCCGTGCGCACGCCGGCCAGTTTTTGCGATGTGGTCTCGATCCGTCCGACACCTGGCCGAATCCCCGTGCCCGCGCGCGCCCTCGGCTGGGATATGCTTGCAACCCATGGCCTGCTCGCGCGCAGCGTTGACGACCTCGAACTTGGACTCTCCGCTTGCGCCGGACCTGATATCCGTGACCCGCTGTCGATCGGCACCGAGCTCCAAACGGCGTCGGCGGCGGGACGACCACGGCTCGCGATCACGGCCGATTTCGGCATTGCGCCGATCGCGATGGAAATTCGCGCGCGATTTGCTGCAGCTTGCAAGGCGTTGTCGCAGATCGGCGACGTCGAAGAGATCTCGCCCGATTGCAGCGGCGGCATCCAAACCTTTCGCACGCTGCGCGCCGCCCATATCGCCGACAGCTATGGCGCTCTGCTGCGGGAGCGGCGCGCCGAACTCACGCCAACCGTGATTTGGAACATCGAGGCGGGCGCACATCTCACGGCGCAGGACTATCTGGCCGCCGAGCGGCGGCGCACGGCGATCTATCGCAGCTTTCAAAACCTGATGGCGCGCAAGGACTTTCTCGTCGTGCCGGCCGCGTCGGTCTTCCCGTGGAACAACGACGATGGCGATGTGATGCGGATCGACAACATCAACCTGGAGACGCCGATCGATTATCTCGCCGTCACCTTTATCGTCTCGCTGGTTGGTTTTCCCGTGCTCACGCTGCCGACGCCGCGACGACAGGATGAAAAACCGTTCGGCGTCCAGATC
>JBOHIT010000821.1:0-11586 GCA_050726155.1 Bradyrhizobium sp. | reverse complement strand
TCCCCCCGGGACGAACATTCGAAAAGGAATGACCAATGGCTATTTCCCGCATTTCTCTTTCGCTCGCCGCCGCGGCGCTCGCGCTTGCCGGCGGCATTGCAGTCGCCAAGAACCCGATGGTCGGCGGCGCCGCGATGTATGAGACCAAGACCATCGTCGAAAATGCCGCCAATTCGAAGGATCACACCACACTCGTCGCGGCGGTCAAGGCCGCCGGCCTCGCCGAGACCCTTTCGGGAGCAGGCCCGTTCACGGTCTTTGCGCCCACCAACGCCGCCTTCGCCAAATTGCCAAAGGGCACGGTGGAAACGCTGGTGAAACCGGAAAGCAAGGCAGCGCTTACCAAGATTCTTACCTACCACGTCGTACCGGGCAAGGTGAGCGCAGCGCAATTGTCGGATGGACAGAAACTGACGACGGTGGAAGGCGAACAGCTGACCGTCAAGAAATCTGGCGGTAAGGTCATGATTGTAGACGCGAAGGGTGGTAGTTCGACCGTCACCATTGCCGACGTCAATCAATCAAACGGCGTAATCCACGTGGTCAACACGGTTCTGATGCCAGCAGGCTAACGGCCGCGCTTCGGCAATCGAAATTGACTGCATGCTGGGCATCCACCCCTGCAGCAGAGTTAGTGCGCGGTTTAAGCGGGTCACGGACTTAATGTGAGTTCAGTTGAAACTCCACAATCCAGTGACCGTATCTTTAACTCGATCGCAAAGTTCCAACATGGGACGGCGACATATCAGATCAGGAAACAACATGAAAACTCGTATCGCTGCAATCGTGGCTGCTGGCACTCTCGGCCTTTTCGCGACCGTTGCATTTGCCGAAAATCCGATGGTTGGGGGCGCTGCGATGTACGCGAACAAGGACATCGTTGATAATGCCGTCAACTCGAAAGATCACACCACGCTCGTCGCAGCCGTTAAGGCTGCAGGGCTGGTTGACACGTTGAAAGGAAAAGGTCCCTTTACCGTGTTCGCACCCACAAACGAAGCCTTCGCAAAGCTTCCAGCCGGAACCGTCGAGACACTCCTAAAGCCCGAGAACAAGGAAAAGCTCGCGACAATCCTGAAATGTCACGTCGTGTCAGCGGACGCGATGTCTTCGGCGATCGGCAAAATGATCGCAGACGATAAGGGCGCACATCCGGTCAAGACAGTCGGCGGGTGCATGCTTACTGCCAAGATGAACGGTGATAAGATAACCCTAACCGACGAAAAAGGTGACGTTGCAACTGTCACCATCGCGGATGTCAAGCAATCCAACGGCGTGATCCATGTCATTGATGGCGTGATGCTACCGAAGGCCTAACAGCTTTCGTCGGTCGCGACCATTAACCGCGGGTCTCTCCTGGTTCGTTGTTGATGAGAATGAGGTGGCGGACTGCCCAAGTCCGCCATCTTTTGCGGTGAATCCAGTGCCAAGCTACTGCCGCGATAAGTACAGTCGAAATGTTGGACTTTCGCGGCTCGGTGGGCGATGACCACATTTAGTGGCGGAACAACCATGATGGAGTTGCATTATGGTGCGCACGATCATGCGATGGATGATTTCCACGTTTTACGCAGCCGCGGGTTTGGCTCATTTTGTCATACCGGAAAAGCTGATAGCGATCACGCCATCATGGGTTCCGTTTGCACCTCAGGTCATTTTCCTCACCGGTGCTTTCGAGTTCACTGTCTCCATCGCGCTCATCGGCCGGCCATTCCGTTATTGGGCGGGCATCGCGATGGCCGTTTACGCTATCTGCGTTTGGCCCGCCAACTTTAAGCATGCGATTGATGGCGTAGACTTGCCCTATATTTCAAATAGCTGGCTCTATCACGGCCTGCGATTGGCGCTACAGCCTGTCATTGCCTGGTGGGCTCTGTACTGCGCTGGAGTGACGGACTGGCCCTGGCGAGACAGACGCAATTACGACGCATGACGGGAACGGCGCTCGACAGGCGCGTAAATTGAAGCGAAGCACCATGCCCAAGATGCGCATGAAGGAAAACATGCCTCAGAGACAGTGCGCCTCATGCGGACGCTCTTTTTCGTGGCGGAGGAAGTGGGCAAGAGATTGGGAACAAGTGAAGACATGCTCGGACCGTTGTAGAGGAGAGCTGCGGCGCAAGGGCAAGAAGCATCCGTCAATCGCGATCGCCTCGCCATGATGCGACTGCGGCTCATTCTCGGCGACCAACTAACGCGCGATGTTGCTGCCCTGCGCGACTACTGTGAGGGCGATGTCGTGCTAATGGCCGAAGTTGCCGCCGAAACAACGTACGTCAAGCACCACAAGCAGAAGATTGCATTCGTGCTCTCCGCAATGCGCCACTTTGCCGATGAGCTGCGCTCGGAGGGCATCGTCGTTGACTACATCAAACTCGACGATGCATCCAATTCAGGATCCATTCAAGGCGAACTTCGTCGCGCCGTGGAACGTCATACTCCGGCGCAGGTAATCGCGACGTCGCCGGGAGAGTGGCGTGTACTTGAGAATCTCAAAGCTCTGAATCTTGGTGTCCCCCTTGAGATCCGCGAAGATGATCGATTCTTCACAAGCGTCCCGCGTTTCGCGGCGTGGGCAGCGGGTCGCAGGTCATTGCGAATGGAGTTCTTCTATCGCGATATGCGGCGGAACACTGGTCTGCTGATGGAACGTGACCAACCTGCTGGCGGACAATGGAACTACGATCATTCCAACCGCAAGCGACTGCCCAAGTCGCAGCAGTTACCGCAAAGATTTGGTTTTGTGCCGGATAAAATCACGACCGAGGTGCTCACGCTCGTTCGAACGCATTTTGCGGATCATTTCGGCGACCTGGATGGATTTGAATGGGCGGTTACGCGCAAGGATGCACTGCGCGCCCTCGACGAGTTTCTAGCGCATGCCCTGCCTAATTTCGGCAAGTATCAAGATGCGATGGCGACAGGAGAGCCGTTTGTTTTTCACTCGCTCATTTCGGTCTATCTCAATACCGGATTATTGACGCCGCAGGAAGTCTGCGTTGCCGCCGAACGCGAGTATCTTGAGCAACGGTCGCCGCTCAACGCTGTCGAGGGTTTCGTTCGCCAGATTCTGGGCTGGCGCGAGTACGTTCGCGGCATCTATTGGATGAAAATGCCGGAGTATGCCGAGACAAATGCATTGAACGCGAAGCGACCGCTTCCCTGGCTGTACTGGTCCGGTGAAACGGAGATGCATTGCATGGCGGAGGCGATCGGGCAGACCAAGCGTACCGCCTATTCCCATCACATTCAGCGCCTTATGGTAACCGGCAACTTTGCCTTGCTTGCTGGCGTCGCTCCGAAGCAGGTCGCCGATTGGTATCTTGTGGTCTATGCTGACGCTTACGAATGGGTTGAGCTACCGAATGTGCAAGGAATGTCGCAATTCGCCGATGGTGGCTTGCTTGCGTCAAAGCCTTACGCATCGTCGGGCGCCTATATCGACCGGATGTCCGATTTTTGCAGAAGTTGCGCCTACGATGTAAAGGCCAAATCGGGGCCAACCGCTTGTCCCTTCAATTATCTTTATTGGGCATTTTTGATCCGAAATGCTTCGGTATTGAAGGACAACAACCGGCTTGCGATGCCATATCGCATGCTCGCGAACTGGACCGAAGCCGAAAGGGCGGCGGTTAGCGCCGAAGCCGCCAGCTTCCTTGATCAACTTGATTAGCTTGGACCATTGTCGATCGGAGCAAGACGGCCCAGGACCTGAGGAGCCATGCATCGATGTCATCAAGATGGCCGTTGCCGCCACTGGCCAAGCTGGAAGCTTCCTGGCGTTCGGCTCACACCTTGGGCTTGCTTCCACCCAGCGCAGCGCCGATCAGCGCCAGCGTGTATCCGCTCGCCTTACCGATCGTCGCCTTGCCAAAGCCGACCTGCTCGGCGGCGTGAGTTTGTTGAATGCTTGCAAGGCCATGAACTACCGACCATGCGAACATCGCATCCTGGTCAACGTCCGAATTCGGCGAACGGCCGGGCAATTTTCCGATCGCCTCCCGCAGCATCCCGAACGCTTGTCGCGCCTCCGTCATCATATCCGGATGCTCGGCCGGGTCAGGCAATGGCGTACTGAACATCAACTGATAGTGCAGCGGATGCTTGCGCGCGTAGTCAAGATAGGATTGCCCGAGGTGACCGAGGTCCTGGTAGGGATCGTCGCTGCGTGCGCGCTTTGCAAGGTGACCGGCAAAACTCGCATAAGCTCGGCTGACGACTTCGGCCAGAATGTGCTCGCGGCTGGGAAAGTGCTTGTACGGTGCTTGATGGGACACTCCCAACCGGCGCGCGACATCGCGCAGGCTCAATGCGTCGAGGCCACCCTTTGCAACGATCGCCAGCGCCTCCTTGACGCACGCCTCACGCAAATTGCGCGTCTTGCTGCTTTTTTCCGCCATTTTGATGCCGCGTCATGCCTCCCATCACGACGCTCATTATCCGGCTCCGCGCCGGCCTCGGCAAGGGAAGCAGCGAGGCTTCAAGGAATTTCGACAGGAATCCGGGACGAACTGTGGTCCGACGGCCAAGCGCATTAAGCGTACCGCGGGCGACCACAGCCGGGCTCGCCGCCGCACTCATTCGCATGTCGGCGCGCGCCTCGAACCCGCTACGCACCGGCCCCGGGGCGGAAGCAACGACGTCGACGCCGGAACCCGACAATTCAAGCCGCAGCCCCTCCGCGAAGGTCTGGATGAAGGCCTTGGTCGCTGCATAGGTTGCAGCACGCGGAACACCCTGAAAAGCCAGCAAAGAACTCATCAATATCACCCCGCCGCGCCTTTGGGCCGCGAACCGCCGCCCAAAGTGGTGTGAGAGCTCGACAACGGCGCGGCAATTCACATCGACCATTTCGAGTTCCTGACCAACCGGGTTGTCGGTAAACAAGCCGGACGTGCCGAAGCCGGCAATTGCTGCCAACAGGCCCGTCTCAATATCTTCCGTCGACGAGACAATCGCATCGACCGCAACGCTTTGTCCCAAGTCGATCGCAACTATTCGCGTCTCGATATGGTGCGTTTGCGCAAGTTCGGCCGCGAGAACATCGAGCTCGTTTCGGCGCCGCGCGACGAGCACCAGATTGAGGCCAGCCTCGGCAAGGCCGACGGCGACCGCCCGTCCTATACCGTCCGACGCGCCCGTCACAACGGCCCAGGGCCCATACTTGGCCCGCCAGTTGTCTGATCTCACCGTAGGACTTGAACGACCTGGCGGAGAAACCTCGTTCGTTGAACCCGACATCGCTGATCGTCCTTGCGCAAAACCGATAAGGCATGATACTGCGCTCAGGTAGACAGTGTCAACCTTGAGAACTGCGATGCCCCTAGCGGTCTTTGCCCTTGCGGCAATCAACATCGCCATCGGAACCCAGAGCTTCGTCTTTGCCGGGCTGTTGTCCGAACTTGCCCAAGATCTCGGAATCTCCATTGGCACTGCCGGACTGCTGGTACCGGCATCGTCGATCACGTTTGCCGTCGCCGCTCCATTTGCGACTGCTCTGGTGTCTAAGATCGAACGCAAACGCGTGATAATCGCCAGCCTGGCGATCCTGGCGCTATGCAACGCCCTGTGCGCCGTCGCGCCCACATTCGGATGGCTGCTGACGTTGCGAATTCTCGGCGGCGTTGTAACCGCATTTGCGGGTTCACTTGCGACCGTTGCGGTCACGTCGCTGGTGCCGGCAGAGCAGCGGGGCCGCGCCTTCGCGATCGTGGTTGGCGGGCTCACGGTCGCTCTGGTACTTGGCGTTCCCTTTGGTTCTGTAGTCGGGGGCCATTTCGGCTGGCGCACGACCTTCAACTATTCGACGGCGGTATGCGCTCTGTCCGTGTTGCTGATTCTGGTGGCAGTACCGCAAATCATTCCGCAGCCGGGACCGCGTGCGGCCTTCGCGCCGCTGCTGCGGAACGCGAACATCTTGCGGGTGTTCGGCCTGACTGTTCTCGGTTTTGCCGCCGCCTTCACCATCGTGGCCTATCTCGGACCGATCATCAATCGATTGACCGGCGTGAACGGCGCGGGCGTCGGAGCACTTCAGGCGTTTATCGGCATCGGGTCACTTGTTGGTCTCGCCGCCGGCGGGATGGCTGCTGACCGCCGCATGATACGTACGGGGCTTATGATTTCGTTCGCCGTGATGACGCTCGACATGTCGGCATATGCGTGGGCGCTTGGATTGCCTCCGCAGACAACCGCGCAGCCGCTGGTCGCGGGCCTGATCTTCCTGCTCGCCTCAACGATGTTCGCAGCCGTTCCGATGAACCTCGCGCAACTCTCGCAATTGGCGGGGCCGGCGGCTCCGGTCGCCTTGGCGCTTAACGGTTCTCTGGTGTCGTTTGGCCAGGGCCTTGGGGCGATCTGGGGCGGAGCCATCAATGATTTTGGCGGACTGGGCTGGATCGGTGCCGGCGGCGCGTTTCTCGCCACTGGTGCATTCGCCCTCGCCTGCTCGAATCAGAGAGGTTTTCATGTTAAGAGCTGACTATCTGTGGTGGGCTACCGCGATCGGCCTCGCCGGGCTTCTTCTATTGACGCTTTGCTTTTCGGCTTTCGATCAACGTCCGATCGGTAACGATGCCGCGTGGGTCAAGCCGATCAAATTTCAACTCTCGCTGGCAGTTCATTTTGCGACTTTGGCGGCGATTGTTGGAAGGCTGAGCGAACAGCAGCGAACTGGTCGCGTTCTGTTCTGGATCGCCGCGATCTCCATTGGATCGGCTGCATTCGAAATCGCTTACATTATGATCCAAGCAGCCCGACAGGAGACCTCGCACTTCAACCTCTCTACACCACTTTATCAAGCCATGTACGTCCTGATGGCGATTGGAGCCGTTTTCATTACTGTAGCCGCCGCTGGGGTTGGCGCCGTCGCATGGTTGGACACGGACGCATCTTTGGCGTTTGCGATCAGACTAGCTATCGCGGTTGGATTAACCGGTGGAACACTGTTGACGCTGGTGATCGCTTTCAGAATGGGCGGCGCGCTCAACCACCATGTGGGGATAGAGCCTGCCGGTGCCGCACGATTCCCTCTCACTGGGTGGTCCATGTCGGTCGGCGATCTGCGCGTTCCGCACTTCTTTGCAACACATATGATGCAGGCGATCCCGGTGATCGGATTAGTGGCGGACCGGGTGCTCCCTTCCCCAGTCGGCATCTTCATTGTTTTGCTGGCCTCAGTCGCCTGGACCGCGCTGACACTTTGGTTGTTTCACCAAGCCCTTGCGGGCGTCCCGTTGCTCACGCCTCGTTAAATCAAGCCCTCGGTCAACAGATATCCGCCAGCGCCAGCCGCCTGCGCGAATTTCGCTGCGACATCGACGCCGCAAGTCTTCCACTTGCCGAACGATAACACTTCGACTGAAAAATTTGCCGCTGCTTACGCCGCAGCCCGTTCAATCACCTAATCACAATGGTCGTTGTTAGATTTTCTTAGATCTGTCGGTGCACACATCGTGCACACGCCGCTTCCTAACTATTTGAAACACTTGAACTCTCGCTCCAATCCATCATGGGGAAGTTTGAGCTAGCTCGAGCCAGCGAAAGCAAGCTCGATCAAAATCTCGAATATCTTGCCGCCCGCTCTTTTGCCGGAGCGCTCATTGGGCATTGGTGAGGTGGCCGATGATCGTCGCCAGACGCCGAAAGCGAGACGGCCCAACTTGCAAATCAGTGCCTGCCGAATGAATTCACTTGACGCACTCGCCGGAAGATTCAGATCAGACTAGAGGTGCCACGGCTGATCACCTCCCCGGCACCCTTCGCACCGACGATCTTGCCGTTTTCTGCGATCACTCGCCCCCGGGCAATGGTTGTGACCGGCCAGCCGGTGACTTCAAATCCCTCCCACGGAGTGTAGTCGGAACCGTGGTGCAAATCGGCCTGGCGGATGGTTTTCTTCAGTTTCGGATCCCACAGCACGATGTCGGCATCGAAGCCGACACCGATCGAGCCCTTGCGGGGGTAGAGACCGTAGATGCGCGCGTGATTGGTCGAGGTCAGCTCGACGAATTTCTGCAGGCTGATCCGGCCCTTCGACACGCCTTCCGAGAAGAAGATCGGAAGGCGCGTTTCGACGCCGGGGATGCCGTTGGGCACCCAGCGGAATGAGGTGCGCGAATTCGGCGTCAGCTTGCCTTTGGGGTCGTCATAGCGGAACGGGCAATGATCGGAGGAGAAGGTCTGGAACACGCCGCCGACAAGGCCTTCCCAGATCGCGTCTTGGCTCTCCTTGTCCCGCGGCGGCGGCGAGCAGACGTATTTGGCGCCGCTCATGTCCATGTTGAGGCCCTTCATGTCGTCGGCCGTCAGCGTGATGTATTGCGGACAGGTCTCCGCATGCACGGGCAGACCGCGCTGCTGCGCCCAGCGCACCTGCTCCATCGCCTCACGGCCCGACACGTGCACGATCATGATGGGAACGCCGACGATCTCGGCATGGCTGATCGCGCGGTGCGTGGCTTCGCGCTCCACGATCTGCGGCCGCGAGGCGCCGTGGAAATACGGCGCGATATGCCCTTCCTGCTCCAGCTTTTGTGTCAGATGCCGGATGGCGTCGTAGCCTTCACAATGCACCATCACGAGCGCCTGCTCGCGGCGCGCCACCTCGAACACTTCGAGCAGCTGCTTGTCGTTCAGTACGAGGTCGTCATAGGTCATGAAGACCTTGAAGGAAGTGTAGCCGTCCTTGACCAGTGCCGGCAGTTCCTGGCCGAGCACGACCGCCGTCGGATCTGAAATGATCAGATGGAATGAAGTGTCGATGTAGCACTCGCCTTCGGCGAGTTTCTTGTATTCCTCGACGCAGCTGCGCAGTGAGGAGCCTTTGATCTGCAGGGCGAAGGGCAGCACCATGGTATTGCCGCCGGCCGCGGCCGAACGCGTAGCCGAGGCAAAATCGTCGGCCATCACGACGTCGGGTCCCGACGGTTGCGAAATATGGACGTGGCTGTCGATGCCGCCGGGCAGCGCCAGCAGGCCGGTGGCGTCGATCTCGCTCGATGCGCCTTCGATACGGTCGGCGATGGCAACGATGCGACCGTCGCGGACGCCGATGTCCCCCCGGAATTCGTCGCTCGCCGTTACGATGGTGCCGCCGCGGATGGCGAGGTCGAACTGTGCCACGTGAAATGCCTCCAGTCGCTAGGTCAGTGGAAGCTGGAAGATCCGCCCCCAGCCCGACAATATCTTCGGGTCGGTACGGGCCAGCAGCATCGATCGCCACAGCGTGACGGCGACCGAATCGAGAATCAAGACATTCAGTTCGCGCTCCAGCGCCTCGGTGATCCCGGCCCCGTCCATGTTGGTGCAGAGGAGCACGATGGCGTCGCAGCCCTCGGCGGCAACGGCGCGGATCATGTCTGCGATCTCGGCTGATGTGACCTCGCCGAAGGAAAAATTGTCGCGCAGGCCAAGATGCCGCTCGGCGTGACAGGCAATGCCGGCCTCCAGCCATACCTTGCCGATGCGTTGCTGCACGTCGTCGGTGTAGGGCGTGACGAAGCCGACCCGCTTCGCGCCGCTCGACCGCACCGCGTCGATGCAGGCCAGCGTCGACGTCGTGGCCGGCTTTCCGGTGCGCGTGCCGATCGCCGCGCAAAGGCTGCGGTCGCGATCGATGCCGAGCCAACTGGCTGACGTGCCGTTCCAGGCGATGGCGTCGACCTTGGCATCGGCGAGCAGATCCGCCGCCGGCAACATGTTGGATGGATCGAATTGGTCGAGCGCGGCGGTGTCCAGTGCAATCTCGGTGACGCGGAAGCGGGAGAAGTGCGCGGTGATGCCGGGGGCGCCTGCGAGCATGGCGCAGGTCACGGGTTCAAGCACCGAATTCGACGACGGCGTCAGCATCCCAAGGCGCGTGCGCATTGCATTCATGAGGATCATGTTTCGGCCGGCCATCGCGGCGCGACGGCGCCGCTGGATCGATCATCAATGCCAATGGCGGCTGGCGCAACGAATATCTGCACACTGCATACAATTTGTTCAATATGCCATTGTTTTCATCTAGATAAGAAACTAATTTGGGCAACCAATCCGGCCGATAGCGGCTAGGCTGAACACTCCAGCGAGGCGCAGCGTGCGAAAGAACAAGGACGACGGTGCGGGTCGAAAGACACTCAAGCTCAAGCGGACCGGCTTGCATGAGCGCGCCGCGGCGCGGATGCGCGCCATGATCATCCGCGGCGAACTGGAGCCGGGATCGCCGACGCAGGAAACGAAACTGTCGGAGGCGCTCGGCGTGTCGCGGACGCCGCTGCGCGAGGCGATGAAATTGCTTGCTGCTGAGGGACTGGTCGAACTCAGGCCGAACCGCAGCCCGCGGATATCCGAGATCGAGACCGATCGCATCATCGAATTGTTCGAGGCGCTTGCCGGGATCGAACGGCTTGCCGCGGAACTCGCCGCCCAGCGCGCCACCGAGCGTGAACTGCAGCGCCTGCGGCTGCTGCAGACGCGCATGGAGCAGTATCACCGCGACGGCAAGCTTGACGATTATTTCGCCATCAACGGAGAAATCCACGGCCTGATCGTCCGGGCCGCGAAAAACGCGCCGCTGCGTGAGGCGCACGAAACGCTGCTGTCAAGGGCCGAGCGTGCGCGATATCTGGCGCTTGGCGCGGAGCGACGCTGGAGCAATTCCGTCGAGGAGCACGCGGCCATTCTGGCTGCCCTCGAGGCGCACGATGGCGAACTGGCCGGCCGGCTGCTCTCGGCGCATGTGCAGCGCACCGGCACCGCGCTGCTGGAAGTCCTGCCCAAGACCACGCTCAGCAGGCCGGCGGCCTGACGATGAAACTCCTGCTCCTCAACCCGAACACGCGTGCTGATATCACCGACCTGATGCTGGCGGTCGGAAAACGCGCCGCTTCGCCGGGGACCTTGCTGAGCCCCCTCACCGCGCCACGTGGCGTCCCCTATATCTCGACGCGTGCCGAAGCCCAGATCGGCGGCGCCGTGGCGCTGGAAATGCTCGCGGAGCACCACCGCGAGTTCGACGGCGCGATCATCGCAGCCTTCGGCGATCCCGGCCTGTTCGCAGCCAGGGAATTGTTCGACATCCCCATCGTCGGCATGGCGGAGGCCGCGATGCTCACCGCCTGCATGGCGGGACGTCGGTTCGGACTGGTGACATTCGCGCGGGCGCTCGGCCCTTGGTTCGAGGAATGCGTTCGCGCGCACGGTCTCTGGGATCGCTGCGCGGGAATCCGCATGCTCGATGGTCCGTTCCGAGAAATCGCCGAGGTTGGGAGCGAGAAGGAAGACCTGCTGGTTGAACTCGCCAAGCGCGCGGTGGAAGAGGACGAAGCGGATGTGCTTATTTTGGCTGGCGCTCCGTTGTCGGGTCTGGCCGAACGGGTCGCCGATCGCATTCCGGTGCCGGTAATCGATCAGGTGGTGGCGGCCGTCAAACAGGTCGAAGCCCTGCACGCGCTTCGCCTGCGAAAAGCGACTGCTGGGACTTTTCGCCGGCCTGCGGCAAAGCCGACCACCGGGCTGGCGGCTTCGCTCGCCGCCCGCCTCGAACATCGCAACGTCTGATCAGATGGGTGGCCGGCGATGACAAAAGCCCAGTTGCTCTTCGAC
>JBOHIT010000820.1:0-19139 GCA_050726155.1 Bradyrhizobium sp. | reverse complement strand
AAACTGAGCAGGATCGCCGTCCATTCGGTCGGCGAAATCTCGAACATCAGGTCGAGGGGCTGACCAGGAACTTGAAGCCGTATTTCTCGAGGATCGTCTTGGCCGCGGTCGAGCGCAGGAAGGCGAGATAGTCCGAGGTTTCCAGCTTCGCGGTCGTGGTCGCCGCAACGGGATAGATGATGGCGGGATGGGAATCGCCCGGGAAGGTGCCGACGACCTTGACGCCCGGTTCGACCTTGGCGTCGGTGGAATAGACGATGCCGAGGACGGCTTCACCGCGCGCCACCAGCGTCAGCGCGGCGCGTACGCTGTCGGCCATGGCGAATTTCGGCTCGGCGGCCTGCCAGGCGCCGAGCTTCTCGAGTGCTGCCTTGGCGTATTTGCCGACCGGCACGGACTTGACGTCGCCGGTCGCGATCTTGCCGTCGCCCGCGAGCCTGGCGAGGTCGAAGCCCGCGCCGATGCTGACATTGTCGATTTTGGAATCCTTCGGCGCGACCAGCACGATGGTGTTGCCGAGCAGATTGACCCGGCTCGGCTCGTTGATGGTTTTTTTGCCGATCGCGTAATCCATCCAGTCGGTGTCGGCGGAGATGAAGACGTCGGCTGGCGCACCCTGTTCGATCTGCTTGGCCAATGCCGAGCTCGCGGCATAGCTCACGGTGACCTTGACGCCGGTCCTCGCGGTATAGGCGGCGTCGATGTCGTCGAGTGCGTTTTTCATCGAGGCGGCCGCGAAGACCGTGATGGTCTTATCCTGTGCGGCGGCGGGCGAATGGACCGCGCCAAACAGCATGAGAAAGGCGGCAAAAATTCCGGCGAGACGATACATGGCGGCGCTCCGTGCCGGTTTGCAGCTGCGTTTCGCACGCGCAAATCGGGCATTGGTTGGGGTCTGGGATGCGACAATCGGAAGCGCCGTTCCGGTATTTCCTGCGACTTACGGTCCATCAGGAATATCGCAGGGACGAGCTTACAGCATTGTTGCGGCGGCGCAAAGCTCCGCGCCGCCTTCTATTGCTTGGCGTCGGGCGCGGCCAGCACCGCTTTGCAGGCCGGGGGCAATGCGGCCATGGTCATCGGCGGCTTTGGCTTCGGCGGTATGAGCGGCGGCTTCGGATGCAGGGTCGAATCCTTGAACCAGAACGCGAGGTCGCCGACGCTGCAGCCTTCGCCTTCGGTCGGGTCAGGCTGGCCTTCACATTCGCCGGCGCCCGGCGGACATTTGATACGGATATGGAAGTGATAGTCGTGGCCGTACATCGGCCGCACCTTGTGAAGCCAGCTGCGATCGCCCTTGGCCTCGCGGCACAGCGCCTTCTTGATCGCGGCATTGACGAAGATGCGCTGCACCGTCGGCTCCTGCGCGGCGGCGCGGATCACCGTCAGATGGCCCGGCGTGAACACCTTGGGCTCGATATCGAGTTTGTCGCCGCGCACCATCATCACCGCCGACATTTCCTCGCGCTCGTTGCGCGACAATGTGCGGTTCGGCATCGGGGTCAGCCAGATGTCGGCGTCGAGCCCCACCTGATGGCTGGCGTGGCCGGTGAACATCGGGCCGCCGCGCGGTTGCGACATGTCGCCGACAAGGATGCCGGGCCAGCCGGCATCCTTGCGCGCCTTGCTCGCCAGCCGCTTCACCAGCGCGACCATGTCGGGATGGGCCCAGTAGCGATTGCGCGACAGCCGCATCACCTGCCAGGTGTCGCCATTGATCGGCAGCCCTTCGGCGCCCGCGATGCAGCCGTGCGCGTAAAAGCCGAGCACGCGCGTCGGCATCGCCGCCGGCAATACCTTGCGGCCGAACAATTCTTTGGCGCCGATCTTGGGATCATTGGGGTTGGCCAGCGGCGGCAGCGGTTTGGGGTCGACCGTGCCCTTGTCCTGCGCCCGAGCAGCGGAGGCATTGGCGAGGCTCATCAGGGCAACGAGCGGGATCAGAATCAGGCGGGATGTCATCGGATCACTCTAGCTAATCAAAACGTAGCATGGAATCGGCAGCGCGGGACCAGTGGGGCAATCGCAATCGCTTGATCGCCCACAACTCTGCATTTTCCACGCCACACCGCGCCCCGGGTTAATATTAATTCGCGCCGCTCGCGCCCGGCCCGCCGCGGCCCCTTTACAGGGCGTGTTCCCGACCGACATCATGTGCGGATTAAAGGTTGGGCTGCAGGGCGTAACGATGAGTTTCATATTTGGTAGCCGGCGGATATTGGCCGCCGCAATTGTCATATTCGTATTGGCGTTGAATCCGGCATGCGCCGACGTCGTGGTCCGTATCGACAAATCATCGCAGGGTATGGCCGTGAGCGTCGATGGCGCGAGGCGGTACAACTGGCCGGTCTCGACCGGCCGCAGCGGTTACGGCACGCCGAGCGGCGTATTCCGTCCGCAATCGATGCACCGGCGCTACTTCTCGCGCAAATATTACAATTCGCCGATGCCGAACGCGATCTTCTTCTATTACGGCTTTGCGATCCACGGCACCCATGAACTCGCGCGGCTCGGCGGCCCGGCCTCGCATGGCTGCATCAGGCTGCACCCCTCGCATGCGGCGGCGTTGTTTGCATTGGTCCAGCGCAGCGGCTCGCGCCATACACGGATCGAGATCAACTAATCTCACTGCAGTTCGATATTGGCCGACTTGATCACCGCGGCCCATCGATCGACTTCCTCGCGCATGTAGCTGGACGTCTTGTCGATCGAGCCGCCGAAAATCTCAGCGGATAGTTTCCGCAACTGTTCCTGCACTTCGGGCTGGCGCAATATTTCGTTGACGTCGGCATTGATCTTGTCGGTGATGTTTTTAGGCGTCCCGGGCGGCGCCACGATGCCGTACCATGCGACGGCTTCGAAACCCGCGAGCGTTTCGGCGATCGTCGCCACGTCGGGTAGCGCCGGCAGGCGGCGGGGTGAGGCAACTGCCAGCAATTTCAGCTTGCCGGCCTGGACCAGCGGGAGCGAGACGCCGAGATTGTCGAACATGACGTCGACGTCGCCGGCGACTAGGCCCTGCAATGCAGGCGCCGAGCCGCGATAGGGAATGTGACGCAGCTTCACCTTGGCCATCAGCTGAAACAATTCTGACGTCAAATGTGAGGTGGTGCCGTTGCCTTGTGTGGCGCAGATCAGTTTATCGGGATTGCTTCTCAGATATTCGATGAATTCAGTGAGGTTCGACGCCTTGACGTTGTTCGGATTGACGATCAACGCGTTCGGCACCTGCGCCATCACGATAACAGGCTCGAATTTGGTCGGGTCGAAGCCGAGCTTCGGGTAAAGATTCTGGTTGATCACGAGCGGCGGTGGCGGCGACGACAGCAGGGTGTAACCATCCGGCGCCGACCGATAGGCCTGTTCCGAGCCGATGTTTCCCGCAGCACCCGTGCGGTTCTCGATCACGACTGGCTGGCCCCATTTGCGCGAGAGCCAATCCCCGACGATCCGGGGCAGCACATCGGCGGTTCCGCCAGCGGGGAAGGGAACGATGATTTTGACGGCGCGGTCCGGATAGTCCCCGGCCAGGGCAGGCGTATGAGCGGACAAGCCCAGCAGCAGTGCAACTATTGCCAGCTGCCGGCTCGTATCGGCAAGCGCTCGTGTAAGGCCATGCATCGAATCGCTCCCGCTGTCGCTTTTGTTCGCTCGGTCTGCGCTGTCGGCGCCGGCGTTTGGTGTTTTCGACAAGGGAGGATAGCTTGAAACCGAGCGGCTTCTGAAGCTTTTTCGCCTTCGGGACCAAAGGACAAACGATGCAGGGGAAACGGCTCAGGATTGTCATCGTTGGCGGTGGAATCGGTGGATTATTCGCGGCGAACGCGCTGATCGCGCGCGGCTTCGATGTTTCCGTCCACGAACAGGCGCCCGCGCTCGGTGAAATCGGCGCCGGCGTGTTTCTGACGCCGAACAGCGTGCGCCAATTGCAAAGGGTCGGCCTTGGACCGTCCGTCGAGAAATTCGGCGCGAGGGTAGGCACCGGCTCGCACTATTTCCGTCATGACGGCGCGCCCATTGCTCCCGTTCAAGTGACCGATACGGCCGGATGGAACGCGACGTTCGGGATGCATCGCGCCGACCTGGTCGAGATGCTGGCGGCGGCGCTGCCGCAAGGCGTGGTGCACACGGGACACCGCGGCGTCGGCTTCGAACAAATCGGCGACGTTGCGAAGGTCTCATTCGCCAATGGCGCCGCGGCCGAAGGCGACATCGTCATTGCGGCAGATGGCATCCACTCCGAACTCCGGCACTACGTGGCGCCGCCGTCGCGCCCGGTGTTTCATGGCTCCATCGCCTATCGCGGCGTGCTGCCGCATGGCCTTATTCCACATTGGCCGACCGACCGGTGGTTGATGTGGCTCGGCAAGGCAAGGCACTTCCTCACCTTCCCGGTGCGATCCGGCGAACTGATCAACTATGTCGGCTTCGTGCCGGCGGATGCCGAGATGAAGGAATCATGGTCGGCGCCGGGTGATCCCGATGTGCTTCGCCGCGAGTTTTGGGGTTGGGACCCGCGCATCGGGACGCTGTTGAGCCAGGTGCAGAAGACGTTCCGCTGGGCGCTGTACGATCGCGAACCACTGCCGGCATGGACCAGGGGCCGGTTGACCCTGCTCGGTGATGCCGCCCACCCGATGCTTCCGCATCTCGGCCAGGGCGCCAACCAGTCGATTGAGGATGGCATGGCGCTGGCGACGATTCTTGCCGGGGCAGGGTCCACCAACGCGCCGGCGGCGCTGCTGGCGTATGAGCGGCTGCGACGCGAGCGGGTGACGGCGGTTCAGCGCGGCGCGCGCGAGAACGGCATGCGTTACGATTCTTCCTATGCCAATTTGGGCGTGCGCGACGCCGAGATATCAGCGCATGCGGCGTTTCGACGCCGACTCTACGATCATGACGTCGTGCCGGAAGCGGAAGCCGCAGCTATTGCGTTGACGCAAACCGCGCCATCTTAACCGTTCAATAACCCTGTCGATCACTGGCGCATATTCATGCGCCAGTGCGAAATTTCGCGCATTCATTGTGCAATCTCGGCTCGTGTCACCGGTCCTTCGCGTGCCTGGCACGGTTCTGCCTTGTGGACCGGCGTTTGAGCTCCCGTGTCCGGAGCGGCGCCACACGCGTAGCGCGAGCAAGCCTTTTTAGCAGGCAGATGGAAGTTTGCACGCGCCGCGCGTGAACCGGCAAGAGATACCAATTTTTCAGATACTTATCGGACAACATCGCACGCAGAAGGCGGTGGGACGCATAGCAATGGTGAAGATAAGGCCAAGAATAATCAAGAAACCAAAGCAGACGGCCGTCGCGCGCCTTTTCGGCCGGCCGGTCAAGCCCGGTCCAAAGCCGTCCGGCAACCGTCGGCGCGTTCCCGCCGAGGTCGCCGAGATCGAGCGCACGCGGGCCGAAGTCGAGGCTGCGATTGCCGACGCACGCAAATCGCATGAACGGTTGCGCGAGGCGATCGAAATCCTGCCGCAGGGCATCGTGTTTCTCGATGCCGAAGGCCGTTACATTCTCTGGAACAAGAAATATGCGGAGATCTACAACCGTAGCTCGGACCTGTTCCAGCCCGGTGCGCGGCTGGAGGACACCATCCGCGTCGGCGTCGAGCGCGGCGATTATCCCGAAGCGATCGGCCGCGAGGAGGAGTGGATCGCCGAGCGGCTGACGCGGCTCTACCAGCCTGGTGCGCGGCACGAGCAGGTGTTGGCCGACGGCCGTGTCATCCTGATCGATGAGCGCTTGACCGAGGATGGCGGCGTCATTGGCTTAAGGGTCGATATCACCGAGTTGAAACAGCGCGAGGCATCGTTCCGGCTGCTGTTCGACAGCAATCCGGTGCCGATGATCGTCTGTTCGCTCGACGGCGAACATATTCTCGGCGTCAATGATGCCGCGATCGAGCATTATGGCTACAGCCGCACCGAATTCGAAAGACTGACGATCCGCAGCCTGCAGGCCTTCGATCCCGAACTGCCCTGGGCCGGCGATCGCAGCAGCGACGAGCAGGCGGCGCGGACCTGGAAGCATGTCAGGGTCGATGGCGCCCTGATCGATCTGGCGATCTATTCGCGCCAGCTCGTTTATGGCGACCAGCCGGCCGTGCTGCTGGCGCTGATGGACATCACCGAACGCAAACGCGCGGAAGCGCGGCTGGCCTTCATGGCCCAGCATGACGGCCTCACCGGGTTGCCGAACCGCACCCTGCTGCGCCAGCAGATGGACGACCTGTTGCTGCACACGCGGCGCGGTGCCGAGAAGGTGGCGGTGCTGGTGCTCGGCCTCGATAATTTCAAGGCGGTCAACGATACGCTCGGCCACGGCATCGGCGACAAGCTGCTGCGCGGCGTCGCCAAGCGGTTGCGATCGACGCTGCGCGAGGAAGACGTGCTGGCGCGGCTCAACTCCGATGAATTCGCGATCGTCCAGAGCGGGGTGGCGCGTCCCGAGGACGCGGTGCTGCTGGCGCGGCGGTTGCTGGAAGCGATCGGCGATCCCTATCTGCTCGACGGCCATTCCGTGGTGATCGGCGCCAGTATCGGCATCGCAATGTCGCCCGGCGACGGCGACGAGTCCGACAGGCTCCTGAAGAACGCCGACATGGCGCTGTCGCGGGCCAAGACCGAGTTCCGTGGCACGTTCAGCTTCTTCGAAGCCGAGATGGACGCGCGCGCCCAGACCCGCCGCAAGATCGAGATCGAACTGCGCGACGCGATCCAGAACGATTTGCTGCGGCCGTATTATCAGCCGCTGATCGACCTTGCGACCGGACGCATCACCGGCTTCGAGGCGCTGGTGCGCTGGCCGCATCCGGAACGCGGCATGATCTCGCCCGGCGAGTTTATCCCCGTCGCCGAAGAAACCGGCCTGATCAACGCCGTCGGCGGTTTGATGCTGCGCCGTGCCTGCATGGATGCGGCACTTTGGCCCGACGATGTCCGTGTCGCCGTCAATTTGTCGCCGTTGCAATTCCGCGTCGGCAATTTGCTGTCGACGGTGATGGAGACGCTGAAGCAAACCGGCCTGGCGGCGACGCGGCTCGAGTTGGAGATCACCGAGACGCTGGTGCTGGAGAAAAGCAGCCAGGTGCTGGCGACGCTGCATGCGCTGCGCGCGCTCGGCGTCCGCATCTCGATGGACGATTTCGGCACCGGCTATTCCAGCCTGAGCTATCTGCGCAGCTTTCCGTTCGACAAGATCAAGATCGACCAGTCGTTCGTGCGCGATCTCGGCTCCAACCGCGACGCGCAGGCGATCGTGCGTTCGATCATCAGCCTCGGCAAGGGCCTCGGCGTCACCATCACGGCGGAAGGCGTAGAGACCGAAGCCGAACTGAGCTGCCTGCGCAACGAGGGCTGCCATGAAGGGCAGGGCTTCCTGTTCAGCCGCGCGCGGCCCAACGCCGAGATCGTCAGCCTGTTGAAGGCGCAACGCGGCGAAGAGGGCGATGCGGCGTTGGTGGCGTAATTGTTCGTCGTCCCGGCGAACGCCGGGACCCATACGCCGCGGCGCTCATTTTGCGGAAGGTATCCAACGCCAGCGTCTTCATCGATAGGCCGCGGCGTATGGGTCCCGGCTCAAGGCCGGGACGACAGGGATTACTTGGCGCGAAGTGTCTTGCGCTTGCCCAGATGATAGGTCAGTGCCAGCGCCACGCAGTGGCGCAGCGCCGCCTCGGGCACCTTATCCTCCGCGCCGAGAAGGACGGCCCGGTTGCCTTCGTAGCGCAGCTCCGGATACAGCTCCCGAAAGGTCTCGACCAGATTGGTTTGGCAATGGAAGTAGACCGCGTATTGCCCGGGGACGAGCTTGACCTGGTCGATCCGGATCGTGCTGCCGCTCTTGGTCTCCGGGGTG
The DNA here is from genome assembly GCA_050726155.1 of Bradyrhizobium sp. Classification (GTDB taxonomy): domain Bacteria; phylum Pseudomonadota; class Alphaproteobacteria; order Rhizobiales; family Xanthobacteraceae; genus Bradyrhizobium. The sequence continues at coordinate 11,279 of JBOHIT010000820.1, read as the reverse complement.
AGATAGCTCGGCTGCCCCCATTTCAGCGTCTCTTCCAGCGTACCGACGCCCTTGGTGGCTTTTGCGGTGTCGCGGATCAGCCGGCGCAGCGCCAGCAATCTGGCTTTGACCGGCTTTGGGTAGGCGTCGAACACGGCTTCGACTGGGGAATGTGCACTTTTCGCAAGCGGCTTTTTTGCAATTTTCTTTCCGGGCATTTCCTTCGCAGGCCCCATCAGCGCGCCGTCGGCGGTGTTCCAAGATTGGCGAACAGAATCGCCTTGCCGGCGTCCTCGTAATGGGTGTCGCGGGCCTGGATCTGCTGCGCGATGGCGTGCATGTCGCGGAACCGCCGCTCGAACTTGTTGGCGCTGAACACCGCGGTGGCGCCGGCCATGTGATAGGCGGTATCGACCACCGCTGCCGATTGATGGATGGTCCAGGTGGCGGCGATGCGCAGCGCGATCCGATGCTGTTCGGTGAGGGCGTCGCCGCGCGAAAGATCGCGCCAGACTTCGGCCGCGGTGGTGTAGAGATAGGCGCGCGCGGCGCGCAAGGTGGCCTCGGTGCGCCCGATCAGGCCCTGCACGGCGTTGTTGTCGCGCATCGCCTTGAGGCCTTGTGGCGTCTTGCCGCGTGCGAGGTCCGTGGCGGCATCGAGCGTGGCGCGCGCCACGCCGAGCGAGGTCGCGGCAAAGCCCATGCTGAACACCATGTTGGTGGACATCTTGTAGAGCGGGCCTTCTTCACGGAGGGCGGTCGGGTCGTCGCGCAACGCGGCGAATTTGTCCGGAATGAAGAGATTATCCACCGAGTAGGAATCGGTGCCGGTGCCGCGCAGCCCGATCACGTCCCAGACGTCGTACATCGTGGCGTCAGCCATCGGGAACAGGATGGTGCGGATTTCCGGCGAACCATCCGCCTTGCGCCGCTGGCTGCCGTCGGGCTCGACAACGCGAACGTGGGCGCCGAGCCAGCTCGCCTGCCGGGAGCCGCTGGCGAAATCCCAGCGCGCGCTGGCCTTGTAGCCGCCGGGAACCGCCTGCACTTCATGGTTGATCGCGCCCCAGGCGAGGATGCCGGGCGCGACATTGAAGATTTCGTTGGCGGCATCGGCATCGAGATAGGCCGCGGTCATGGCGCAGACGCTGCACTGGCCGAGACACCAGGCGGTGGACGCGTCGGCCTTGGCGATTTCCTCCTGCATCTGCATGAAGATTTCGAGCGGCGCCTCGGCGCCGCCGAGGCTTTGGGGCAACAGCGACCGGTAAAGCCCGTTCTCGATCAGGGCCGAAGTCACGGCCGGCGTCAGCCGCCGCGTCCGCTCGATCTCGTCGGCGTCGCGCGCGATCAGCGGCTGCAGCGTGCGCGCGCGCTCGACGAGGTCGAGACCGGGATGCCTGTTCATGCGTTTCCTCGCATTCTGTTATTTTGCTCGGCGCGGGCGCAATGGTGGCCCATCCGCCGCGACCGATCAAGACGGGCCGCGGCCGATGATTTCGCAGCTCAACGGTTCATGCCGTGGCGCGCCCGAGGTTGAGCGAGGGTTCTGATGGCCGCTTCGGCGATGGAAAACTCAGCGCCACGGCGACCGCGGCTATTCCGATCGCGAACGAACCGACATAGAGCCAGTTGTAGGCGTGGAAGGTGTCGAACACCCAGCCGCCGGCCAACGGCCCCAGCGCCATGCCGAGGCTTGCGAAGGCGGAGACCGCGCCGAACACCGAGCCCATGATGCGCGCGCCGAAATATTCGCGCACCAGCACCGCATAGAGCGGCATCACGCCGCCATAGGCGAGCCCGAAGATGACCGACAGCGCGTAGAACTCGCCGAGCTGGCCGACCGCGAGATAAGTCGCGACCGACATCGCCTGCACGAACAATCCGCCGACCAGCACCGGCTTGGCGCCGAGACGATCGGCCAGGACGCCGAGCAGCAGGCGGCCGCCAAGTCCGGAAAATCCGGCGAGGCTATAGACGGTGACGGCGGTGAGCGGCGCGATGCCGCAGATCATCGCATAGCTCACCATGTGGAAGATCGGCCCCGAATGCGCCGCGCAGCAGGCGAAATGCGCCAATGCCAGCGTGATGAATTGCGGGGTCCGCAATGCCTGCCCAACGGTCCACTGCACTTCCGGCGTCTCGGCCGTACCGGGCGCGGGTGCTGCGGCCGCTGGTGCCGGACGCACCAGGAACGCCGCCGGAATCAACAGCGCCCAGGACGCGATGCCGATCACCAGCATCGCCGTGCGCCAGTCATAGGCCGTGATCAAATAGCTTGCGAAGGGCGCCACCGTCAGCGGCGAAACGCCCATGCCGGCCGACACCAGCGCCACCGCGAGGCTGCGGCGATGTTCGATCCAGGCGCTCGCCACCGCGACCATCGGCGCATAGAAACTGCCGGCCGCAATCCCGATCAGCACGCCGAAGAAGAACTGGAACTGCCACAGGCTCGCGGCCTGGCTCGCCCCGACCAGGCCGATGCCGAGCAGCACGGCACCCGCCAAAACCACGATGCGGGTGCCGAACCGGTCGGACAATGTGCCCCAGAAGAACGCCGCACATCCCATGGCGAGGAAATCGATCGTCGCCGCCGCCGAGACGCCGCTGAGCGACCAGCCGGTATCCGCTGAAAGCGGCTGCAGGAACACGGCCAGCGACAGCATGGTGCCGAAGCCGACGCAGGTCATCAGCGCGCCGGCGCCGACGACGATCCAGCCGTAGGAGGATTCGGAAGGCGTGCTCATATGTTTCCTCAGTATTTTTTGGATTTTATGGTCTGAGCAGGCGCGATGGTGGCCTATCCACCGCCATAGGGCAAGGCGGCGGATGAATAGCGGGTCGTCGGTTTTCGCAACACACCGTCAGAAATGAGCGGTGTTGATCATTTCAGGCGGCGCAAGAGTGCGCGAAGCAGCCCTCAGCTATCCACCTTCAGCGCGGCAATAAACGCTTCCTGCGGGATGTCGACCTTGCCGAACTGCCGCATCTTCTTCTTGCCTTCCTTCTGCTTCTCCAGAAGTTTGCGCTTTCGCGTAATGTCGCCGCCGTAGCACTTCGCGGTGACGTCCTTGCGCAGCGCGCGGACGGTTTCGCGGGCAATGATCTTGCCGCCGATCGCGGCCTGGATCGGGATCTGGAACATGTGCGGCGGGATCAATTCCTTCATCTTCTCGACCATGGCGCGGCCGCGGCCTTCGGCGCGGGTCCGGTGCACCAGCATCGACAGCGCATCCACCGGCTCGTTGTTGACGAGGATCTGCATCTTGACGAGATCGGCCGGCTTGTAGTCGGTCAGATGGTAGTCGAACGAGGCGTAGCCTTTCGAGACCGACTTGAGCCGGTCGTAGAAATCGAACACCACTTCGTTGAGCGGCAAATCGTACTTCACCATCGCGCGCGAGCCGATGTAGGTGAGTTCCTTCTGCGAACCGCGACGGTCCTGGCACAGCTTCAAGACGCTGCCGAGATATTCGTCGGGGGTCAGGATGGTGGCCTCGATCCACGGCTCGTCCATCTCTGATATCTTGACCACGTCGGGCATGTCGACGGGATTGTGGATCTCGATCTCCTGCCCGTCGGTCAGCCGCATCTTGTAAATTACGGAAGGCGCGGTCGCGATCAGATTGAGATCGAATTCGCGCGACAGCCGCTCCTGGATGATCTCCAGATGCAACAGCCCGAGGAAACCGCAGCGGAAACCGAAGCCCAATGCGGCCGACGTTTCCATCTCGAACGAGAAGCTCGCATCGTTGAGGCGCAGCTTGCCCATCGCCGCGCGCAGCGTCTCGAAATCGTCGGCGTCGACCGGGAACAGGCCGCAGAACACCACCGGGATCGCCGGTTTGAATCCCGGCAGCATGTCGGTGACCGGCTTCTTGTCGTCGGTGATGGTGTCGCCCACCCTCGTGTCGGCGACTTCCTTGATGGCCGCCGTGATGAAGCCGATCTCGCCGGGGCCGAGTTCATCGACCTGGGTCATCTTCGGCGTGAAGTAGCCGACGCGCTCGACATCATAGGCCGCGTTGGTGCCCATCATGCGGATGCGGCTGCCCTTCTTCATTACGCCGTCGACGACGCGAATGAGCACGACGACGCCGAGATAGACATCGTACCAGCTGTCGACCAGCAGCGCCTTCAGCGTCGCGCCGCGGTCGCCCTTCGGCGGCGGCAGGCGCGTGACGATGGCTTCCAGCACGTCGGGAATGCCAAGGCCGGTTTTGGCCGAGATCATCACCGCGTCGGAGGCGCTGATGCCGATCACATCCTCGATCTGCTGCTTGATCTTGTCGGGCTCGGCTGCCGGAAGATCGATCTTGTTGAGCACCGGCACGATCTCGTGGCCGGCGTCGAGCGCGTGATAGACGTTGGCGAGCGTCTGTGCCTCGACGCCCTGGCTGGCGTCGACCACCAGCAGCGATCCTTCGCAGGCCGCCAGCGAGCGCGAGACTTCGTAGGCGAAGTCGACATGGCCCGGCGTGTCCATCAGGTTGAAGATGTAATCCTTGCCGTCCTTGGCGTGGTAATTCAGCCGGACCGTCTGCGCCTTGATGGTGATGCCACGCTCGCGCTCGATGTCCATGGAATCGAGCACCTGCTCCTTGCCCGCCATTTCGCGATCGGTCAGCCCGCCCGTCATCTGGATCAGGCGGTCGGCCAGCGTCGATTTGCCATGGTCGATATGGGCGACAATGGAGAAGTTGCGGATGTTGGAAATGGGGGCAGTGGTCATGGGGCGCGGGATAGCATTCACATCCCCGTGCGGCAACCATATTGCTGTATTTTAAAGGGCTTTCTTCACGCCAAGCCGATTCCACCGCAGCAAAAAACGCGCTACGCACAGGTCCATGTCGACTGCATCAATTTTACCCGCGGCCACGCGCAACCGGCGCAAACGGTCGATCCGGCGGCTGGCGGCGTGGCTGGTTGCGCGAGCCTGCGATCCCAAGGCCGCCCTGTGGCTGGTAAGCGGCTTTGCCGCGCTCCATGCCGTGCTGTGGACCGTGATTCTGGTCAATTTGAAGACCGGCCAGGACATCCACATGGACGTCGCCGAGGCGTTCGGCTGGGGCCAGAAGTTCCTGCTCGGCTATGGCAAGCACCCGCCGCTGTCGGGATGGGTGGCGGGCCTCTGGTTTCGGGTGTTTCCGGTCACCGATTGGGCAACCTATGCGCTGGCGATGGCCACACTCGGCTGCGGCATCGTGATCTGCTGGCTGTTGGCGCTGCGCGTGGTCGATCATCGCCGCGCGTTCCTCGTTGTGGTGATGCTGGCGCTCTATCCGATCTTCAACTTCAAGGGCTTCAAGTACAATCCGGATCTGCTGCAGCTGGTGACGCTGCCGCTGGTGGTGCTAGCCTATCTCGATGCGTTCGAGAAACGCAGCGTGAAGTCCGGATGGATGCTCGGTATCGCCGGTGCGCTGGCGCTGATGACCAAATATTGGGTGCTGACCATGATCGGCGCCATCGGCCTTGCCGCGCTGATCCATCCGCAACGCATGCAGTTCCTGCGCTCGCCGGCGCCGTGGGTGGCGATATCCGTGCTCGTGGTGGCGATGATCCCGCACTTCCTGTGGCTCAGGGACGTGAATTTCGTGCCGCTGGCCTATGCCGGCGAATCCTATTCGATCACCGATCGCCGCATGATCGACGACCTCGCATTGGGCTATGTCGGCCATAACCTTGCGCTGCCGGCGTTGCCGGTGGTGCTTGTCATGATCGCGCTGGTGTGGCCGTCGCGCTGGCGCAAACCACCTTTTGCGTTCTGGTCGCGCGGCGCGAATTCCGGGGTCAACAGCGCGCAGGCGCTCAATGTCTGGCTGATCCAGGCGGTAGTCGCGATCGGGCCGCCGCTCGGCGCGGTTCTGTTCCGGATCTATATCAAGACCGATTGGGGCATCCCGCTGTTCTTCCTGGTGCCGCTGGCGCTGCTCGCAATCCCTCAGCTGCGGGTGCGGAGCATCGCGCTGCTCCGGCTGACGATGACCTGGCTGCTGCTCACGCTCGCCGTGCTGATCGCCGCGCCGCACATCGTCGCCTATGAAGTGGGCCAGAATCGCAACGACGGCGCCAGCTATCGTGCACGTTCCGAACTGGCCCGCGAACTGACCGAAGTCTGGCACCGGCGCTTCTTCTCGAGCTGGCCGGTGGTCGCCGCCTATAATGATATCGGCCAGCCCGTCACCTTCTACAGCCCCGATCATCCGGCGGTGCTGACGCCGGACGAGCCGTGGTCCTCGGGGCTGACCTCGCTCGAAGAAGCCAGGCAATCGGGCTTCATCGGCATCTGCGAGACCGGCGACTGGAAGCTGGAAAAATGCGAGGCGTGGATGAAGCTCCATGCCGCCAATGGCGAGCGCATGGTGATCACCACGCGGCGGTTCCTTCTGGGGAAGCCGGGCCCGGCTTCGGTCTGGAGCGTGTTTTTGGTGCCGCCGGCGAAGAAATAGCGACGAAAAAAGAGCTTGGGGGAGTAACGCATGAATCTCGATCTGACTGGAAAGACCGCGCTCGTCACCGGTTCGACGCGCGGCATCGGGCTCGCGACCGCCATTGGATTGGCGCAAATGGGTGCGGAAGTCATCGTCAACGGGCGCGAGCAGGCCGCCGTTACCGAGGCCATGGCAAAAGTCCGGCAAGCGGCGCCCGAGGCCGAGGTGCACTCGGCGGCGGTCGATCTCGGCAACGCCGACGGCTGCGACGCGCTTACAGCGCTATTTCCGCAAGTCGACATCCTCGTCAACAATCTCGGCATCTACGAGCCGAAAGGATTCTTCGACATCGAGGATGCCGACTGGACCCGGATGTTCGAAGTCAACGTGATGAGCGGCGTGCGCCTGACCCGGCATTACCTCAAGCGGATGCTGGACGATAAGGATTGGGGCCGCGTCGTGTTCGTCTCCAGCGAATCCGGCGTCTTCATTCCCAAGGAAATGGTGCACTACGGTTTCTCGAAGTCGGCCCAGCTCGTCATCGCGCGCGGCGCGGCGGAGACGACCAAAGGCACCAACGTGACCGTCAATTCTGTCATGCCGGGGCCGACCTGGGTCGAGATGGCGCCGGTACGGCTCGCCGCGCGCGCCAAGGGCATGGGCACCACCGTCGACGACCTCGTCGCGCGCACCTTCAGCGAGCGGCGTCCGGCGTCGTTGCTGCAGCGTTACGCGGAGCCCGAGGAGATCGCCAATCTGATCTGCTACATCTGCTCGAAGGCCTCGAGCGCCACCAACGGCGCCGCGCTGCGCGCCGACGGCGGCATCGTGACGAATCCGTTTTGATCTTCGTCATCCTGAGGTGCGAGCGCAGCGAGCCTCGAAGGATGGAAACAGCCCGCGGCCCATCCTTCGAGGCGCGCAAGAGCGCGCGCCTCAGGATGACGGCGGAGTGGGCGGCTTCGGCTTAACCAAAAAGCCTCAAACGCCTTCTTCGTTGAACTTGTCCGCCACAAGCCCCGCGATCGCATCGACCGCGGCTTGCGCCTCGGGGCCAACAGCGGACACCACCACGGTGGTGCCGGGGCCTGCAGCCAGCATCATCAATCCCATGATCGAGGTGCCGCCGACGGTCTCGTTGCCGCGCGTTACAAAAACCTCGGCGTTGAAACGCTCGACCATCTGGACGAATTTCGCCGACGCACGCGCGTGCAGGCCGCGCTTGTTGATGATGAGAAGCTCTTTGGAAATCGCGCCCGCCGGCACGCTCGGCCCGGCATCGTTTCCAGGCGCGGCCTCGTCGCTCATTTGCCGGCGAGGACGCGGCTGGCGATGGTGACGTATTTGCGGCCGGCTTCCTGGGCCATCGCGATGGCGTCCGGGAGCGAGCGCTCTTCGCGCACCTTGGCAAGCTTGACCAGCATGGGAAGGTTGATGCCTGCGAGCACTTCCACCTTGGGGCGGCTCATGCAGGAGATCGCAAGGTTGGAGGGCGTGCCGCCGAACATGTCGGTGAGGATGGCAACCCCGTCACCACTGTCGACGCGATTCACCGCTTCAATGATATCGCTTCGACACAAATCGGAGTCGTCCTCGGCTCCAATCGTGATCGCTTCAATTTGTTTCTGCGGACCCATGACATGTTCGAGCGCCGCCCTGAACTCGTCGGCAAGGCGCCCATGGGTCACAAGCACTAGACCAATCATCGGAAACTCCTCGCGGGTGCTTTTTGGTGCACCGCACGAACGCGCCACTTTGACCATCCAGAGGCCCCGCGCAAGAGGGCATCTTGGCTATTCTCCCGGAAACTGGTGGCAGAGAGGGGAGCCTGCGCCCGGTCTTATTCGGTCGCGATAGTGGGGCTTATATGGTTACCAAACCCCTTCACACAATCGGCCGTATTATTACCGGAAGGTGAACTTTCAGTTGTCGTCAACGCGGCGACAACCAGTGGCAGGGGCTGATGGCCGGGCGAAACGGGGATTCTTGGTACCAAAACACCATTAAGGCTGACTTCGAGGGCTTCCGGCGCCGGCAGCCGTTCGGCATCTTCAGCCGCGAGATCGACAACCAGACCGACTACCGCCTCGCTGACGCAATCACAGCGGCGGATGCCGAGGCCCCGGATCTCGATCAGGCCGGCCAGTTCCGCTGCCGGGCGGACCCACACTTCTCCAGCCAGTGTGTCGAGATGGACACGGTCATCGCCGACCAGAATGGCCGGCGGCAATTGGCCGCTGCGCCCGGCCAGGATCAGATCGAACGCCAGCCGTGACTTGCCGGAGCCCGAGGGGCCGCGGATCAGGACGGCGCGGTCGCCGACCAGCACGGCGGAGGCGTGCACGCTCGCGTTCGTCATGGCACCGGCAGCCTCACGACGAAGCGCGCGCCCGACACCGTCGGGTTGCCTTCCTCATCGACCGGGCCGGGTCGATTTTCCGCCCAGATCCGTCCGCCATGGGCCTCCATGATCTGCTTGGAGATCGACAGCCCGAGGCCGGAATTCTGGCCAAAGCCCTGATGCGGCCGGTCGGTGTAGAAGCGCTCGAAGATGCGCTCCAGCGCATCCTCGCCGATGCCCGGGCCGTCGTCGTCGACCAATATTTCGATCTCGGAACGCACGCGGCGGCAGACGATGCGCACCTTGCCGCCGGCGTGGGAGAAGGATTGCGCATTCGACAGCAGATTGGAGATCACCTGGCCGAGCCGTGAATCATGGCCCGGCACCGAGAAGGTGTCGGTCGGGTTGCGGCCCTCGAAACGCACCTCGACCGCGACGTCGTGACCGAGCTTGGTTTCATTGGCGACCGAGGCGAGCGTCGTCAGCAACCGGCGCAGATCGACCGGTGCCATGTCCTGCCGCTGCAACTCGGCGTCGAGGCGGCTGGCGTCGGAGATGTCTGATATCAGCCGGTCGAGCCGCTTGACGTCGTGCTCGATGACGGCGAGCAGCCGCGCGCGGCTGTTTTCATTGCGCGCCAGCGGCAACGTTTCCACCGCCGATCGCAGCGATGTCAGCGGGTTCTTCAGTTCGTGGGCGACGTCGGCGGCGAACGCCTCGATCGCCTCGATGCGGCTATAGAGCGCATTTGTCATGTCGCGCAGCGCGCCGGAGAGATGGCCGATCTCGTCGCGGCGGCGGGTGAAATCGGGGATTTCGACGCGGGTCTGGATGCGGCGGCGGACGCGCTCGGCGCCGTCGGCCAGTCGCCGCACCGGGCCGGCGATCGTGCTCGCCAGCAGCAGCGACAACACGATCATGACGGCGGAGGCGACGCCGCCGATTTTCAGGATCGCCCAGCGCTCGGCGCCGACCATCTGGTCGATGTCGTCGCCCTGGGTCGTGAGCATCAGCGCACCACGCACGGCACGGAAGTGCTGCACCGGCACGGCGACCGACACGATGACGGCGCCGCGTTCGTTGACGCGCACCATGCTGCTCTTCTGGCCGTCGAGCGATTGCGCGACTTCGTTATAGCCCTTGCCGCCCTCGGGTCCGAGTTCACGATAGATCGGCAGGTCGCCGCGATTGAACCAGGTGCGGATACCGGTCCAGGTGCGCTCGGCAATATTGGGTTTGTCGGCCGGCGGCGGCAGTTCGAACCGCAGCACGTCGCCGCGGGCAAACAGATTGCGGCTGTCCAGGATCAGTCCGCCCTCGCGATCGAAAATGCGCGCTCGGGTCTTGGTCGGCGCGATCAGGCGGCGCAGCACCGGTGCGACGCGTTCCGGATTGATCGGGAAATCGGAATATTCGTCCGGCACGCCATAGCTTTCACCGGGCTTCAGATCGAGCAGGCGGTCGGGATCGACGGTGATGGTGCCGCCCTCGACCGTGGCCGACGTCGCGATCGCCTCGGAAATGATCTCGGCATAGACCAGCAGGCTCTGTGCACGCGCCTCGATCAGGCCCGCGCGGAACTGCGAGAGATAGAGAATGCTCGCCACCAGCGCCACGAGGCCGGCCAGGTTGAGCGAGACGATGCGGCGGGTGAGGCTGGAGAACGACAGTGCGAAGAAGAACTGCCCGGCGCGGCGCAACCAGGCGAGCGGCCGCAGCCAGCCCTGCTTCGGCGCCTTGTCGTCGGCAACGTAATCCCGATCGACGGACGCCGACGCATCCTCGTTGTTCCGGCCTGGATCAGGCTGCGTTCGATCTAGCAATGGCGAAAACTGCCGGTTGTCTTGATGGTCCCTGCAAAGCGCTGCTCGCGCTCGATCCTACCCCAGACGCGCGGAGGCGTCAGTTAACAAGCCGCACCAAAATGCGGATCAGGCTTCCTTGAAGCGGTAGCCGACGCCGTAAAGCGTCTCGATCATCTCGAAATCGTCGTCCACCACCTTGAACTTCTTGCGCAGCCGCTTGATGTGGCTGTCGATGGTGCGGTCGTCGACATAGACCTGATCGTCATAGGCGGCGTCCATCAGCGCGTTGCGGCTCTTCACCACACCGGGCCGCGTCGCCAGCGCCTGCAGGATCAGGAACTCGGTCACCGTCAGCGTCACCGGCTCGTTCTTCCAGGTGCAGGTGTGGCGTTCCGGATCCATCCGCAGCAGGCCGCGATCGAGCGCGCGCGCATCCGGCTCCTTCGGAGCGGCGGTCGGATCCTTCGGCTGGCCACGGCGCAGCACGGCCTTGACGCGCTCGACCAACAGGCGCTGCGAGAACGGCTTGCGGATGAAATCGTCGGCGCCCATTTTGAGGCCGAACAATTCGTCGATTTCTTCATCCTTGGAGGTAAGGAAGATCACCGGCAGATCGGATTTCTGCCGCAGCCGGCGCAACGTCTCCATGCCGTCCATCCTCGGCATCTTGATGTCGAGGATCGCAAGGTCCGGCGGCGAGGTGCGGAACCCGTCCAGCGC
>JBOHIT010000819.1:0-6969 GCA_050726155.1 Bradyrhizobium sp. | reverse complement strand
AAAGTCGCTTGGCTAAAGCCTCATCTTGGTCGGCCCAAAGCCGGTACGTGCTGAATCGGTCCGCCGATATCGCTTCGATAAATGTCGGCATCGGCACCCCGAAAACAGTTGAACTTTTCCCTATTTGCCCTATTATAGACAGGTACGCCCCGCTTGGTCCCTGCACTTGCACACCTTCGGGGCAAGCTTTTTTGGAGGCCTGGTCGAGCAATAGCTCCCGGGCCTCTTTCTCCCTCTAAGCCATTGATTCGCATAAGCTATCTTATGCAATATTTTAGCGAGCTTCACTTAAGAGCATTTCAGAGTGCACTCAGGCAGACCGCCTTGTTTCATCGGGTCCGCGACCTGACTGCGGGGTGCGCGTGTTGTCGACGACAAGTCGAAGCACCGTCTGAACTGGGTTAAGCGCAGCGGGAACCGCCACGTGAGGCCCGGACGATTGCTCCCGGTCCTGTGCGGCCGGGACCGGTTCTTCGAGCGAAGCGAGAAGCTGTCGTCCAATGTCCGTAATCTGCCAACCACTATTGTCCCGCAGCACAAGCGAGTTCGAAAAAATATCGAGCTTTGGCGCACGAGCTGCCAACCGGCGCATGCGGTCGGTCCAATCTGATCCGCTTGACATCAAGACGCTGACATACCTTGTCAACTCGGCAACGGAGGCGCGTCCGTCAGGATGACCTGCCAAAACCTTCAAAATCGTAATCTGAAAACTCACGGTACGCTCCGCGACAAACGATTACTTACTGACAATGCTGCGAGAGTAGCTTCTTCTGCTTGCCCGTCTAGTGTTCCCATAGCGGGATTTCTGGGCTGTGTCTGAAGGGCAACAGCGCGGCAGTTTTAATCAACAGCTTTTGGGCAATTGGGACGTGGACTCGCCAAGCGTCGCATCCGTCGGGTCTCTGAGCCGGTGAAGCGGACCAGTACGCTGACGCTGACCAACGACTAGGTAACGTTCGTAATGAAGACGGAAGAGACACGACGCGCATCGAGCGCGACGATAGCGCGCGCGTTTCCGTCAAATTTGTCGCACACAGCTCGAGACTCCTCACGGCCTCGCACACTTCGCGAATCGAGCAAGAGCTCGACCTCAAGATAGGCTAAGTGTCGCATGGTGGCCCGTTTCCTTCTATGACTCATCACGGATTCGCATAACCTTCATTATGGAATATATTCCTAGACCGTGAGACTCATTCTCATGCAAACCCTTGGGATTCCGGAAGAGGACGAACCGAACATGGCTCAAGCTGACCCAGGAAACTCTTCACCAGTGAGGACGAGGACCTAGCATTACAGTTGCGTTACTTGCGGGCTTCTGAATCTATGGGCAACCATGATTCGGAGATCGTGGACGCGGGCAGCGTCGGTTGAAGAGACGCTTGCGTTGTGGGCGGCGTCGCTTCGAGAGATCAAGCAGCGGATACGTCCGTTGTTCACGCAAGAGCGCGTTGCGACGAATGCAGGCCTGTTCCTGGAAGGTCTGCTCGGCGATGAGCAGCGCAAGACCGGCTGGATGTGTGCGGAGGCGGCTGGCGATCCCGGCCCATGGCGGCAGCAGGCGATCCTGGGTCGCAGGGATTGGGACGCTGATGCCCTGCGCGATATCGTCCGCGATTATGTCATGGAGCACTTGGCGGATGACGATGCGGTACTCGTGATCGACGAGACCGGCTTTCTCAAGCAGGGCAAGGCATCGTGCGGAGTGGCGCGGCAATACACTGGTTCGGCAGGCAAGATCACCAACTGCCAGATCGGAGTCTTGGCTGCCTACGTTTCGCGCCACGGTCACGCGTTCATCGATCGTGCGCTGTATCTTCCGAAGGAATGGACCGACGATCCAGATCGCCTGGAAGCTGCATACGTGCCTCCCGATATCGGCTTTGCAACCAAACCCAAGCTTGCGACGAGAATGATCGCACGCGCGATAGCCGCGTCTGTACCATTCAAGTGGGTTGCCGGTGATACCGTCTACGGTGTTGGCGACATCGAACAGCAACTACGCCGGGCAGGCAAAGGCTACGTGCTCGGGGTCAGCAGCGCTCATGTGTTTCAATCCTGGGGCAAGCGGCAGCCGGTCGCCGGCAAGGCCGCAGACATCGCCCGGACGCGGCGCCCGTCCGACTGAAAGCGTCTGTCGGCAGGAGCCGGAACCAAAGGACCGCGGCTGCATGATTGGTGTTATCTCGAATTGGCCGATCTCGAGGTCGACCAATTCAACAGCGCAAATCAAGGTCTGTGGACACGCGGTCTGCTGATCCGTCGTCATATCGCCGATGGCGATCTCGCCTTCTTCACCACCTGATGTCCAGCGGGAACATCCATCGAAACGCTGGTGGCGGTCGAAGGCCATCGGTGGGCGATCGAGGACAGTTTTGAGACCGCGAAAAACGAGTTCGGGCTCGATCACAACGAGAGCAGGTCATGGCATGGTTGGCATCGTCACGTGTCCCTGGTGATGCTCGCCTTCGCCATGATGGCCGCGATCCGACATCGCGCTAATCCGCCATTGCCAAAAAAAACGAAACGCCGAACCACGGCAAAAACCAAAGCATCGCCACGCCGTCATTGATCCGTTGGTCAATCCAGGAAGTCCGCCGCATCGCCATCAGACTCGCTCGAAAGCGGATCCAACCCGCGCATATCATCGCATGGTCCTTCTGGCGAAGGGCTCACCAGGCTGCCGCTCAGCGCGCACACCTCAAAGCAAAAAAACATCCAATTTTGGCTCTGACGCAACTTCGATGACGGTTTTGCGGCGCGACAGCCTCTCTGTCAGAAAGGTTGCATAATTCCGAGCAAATTCCTCGCGCAGCAACTCGCGAGGAATTTCAAGCATCCACCAGTAGAAATTTCAAACATCCATCAGTAGAAAGTGAGTGATTTGCCGCCTGAAGAAACGGGCTGACCGCTCTTACGCGCCATCGCTCAAATGCAACAGGATCGTCCACCCCCCGTTAAGAAATCGCGTCTTATTCTTGAACTCTGCATGGCACTTTCAGAAACCCGCGGAAGCGCGCCCGGCCTCCGCGCAGCTGAGGGCCCGACAGCGTATAGCCGGGAAAGCGGGACAGGAAGCGCGAGATCGCGATCGCACCCTCGAGCCGCGCGACATTCATTCCCGCGCATTGATGAATTCCGGTGGCGAACGCCAGATGACGGTTCGGCATGCGGCCAACGTCCAGCCGATCGGGATCGGGAAACTGTGCGGGATCCCGGTTTGCCGCACCAATGCATATGGTGATTTGCGTACCGTCCGGCATCTCGACACCGCCGATCGTCACAGGTTCGGTCGTAATCCGGTTTCCCAACTGATTCGAACTTTCGAACCGGAGAAATTCTTCGACAGCGGTTTTGATCAGGGTTTTGTCTTCGATCAGCCGTCGTTTCTCGGCCGGGTGCTCGGACAGCGTCACCAGGCCGTTACCGATCAGGTTGGTCGTCGTTTCATGTCCGGCATTGAGCAAGAAGATGCAGTTGTGCAGAAGCTCTGGCGTGGTCAACTTTTCTCCATTGGTTTCGCCCTGGATGAGGCGCGTCAGGACATCCTTGTCCGGATTGCCCGGATTTCGGCGACGGTGCGCGACCAGAACCTCAAGATAGGCCAGGAATTCTTCGACAGCCGTGTTGCCACGGTTCAGAACCTCGGCACCGGTGACCGGTTCGAGCGCGCCGAGGATGGCGAGCGACCATTCCCGCAACGGCTCGCGATCTTCCAGAGGAACCGCCAGCAAATTTCCGATCACCTCCACGGGAATGGCCGCGGCGAAATCGTCGATCAAATCGACGTCGGTCTTTTCCTCCATGCGATCCAGCAGGCTATCGATCAAGTCGACAAGCGCCGGCTCAAGCTCCGCAATCGCCCGAGGCGTCAGGGCGCCGGCGATCAGCCTGCGGACGCGGGTATGAAGTGGCGGATCGTTAAAGACGAGGCTGGTGGTATGATGCTCGTACAGCGGCCTGTCGCCGTATTTCGGCTTGAACTCGATTTTCTTGTCAGAACTGAAGCTCTTTGTATTCTTGTAAACGGCGATAATGTCGTCGTACCGAGTCAGGAAATAGGTGCCGTTGCGCATCCGCTTGACCGGTTCGTATTCCCTGAGCGCGTGATAAACCGGGTATGGATTTTCGTAGAAACTCTCCGAAAGTTCCTGGATATCGAAGCGGCTTGCAAGTTCTCGCGGATCAATTTGCATGCATTTTTCCTTTTCGCGTCTTCGCCGTGCCCCTTGCCATTTCCTTGCTGAATGGCATGAGCGCGTCACGGGTGACTATTAGTCAGCGTTGCTTCTGCATGATCCGTGGATCATGCCCGCATCATCTGCGGCGTGTGTTTGCGGGCGAATTCCGAGATTTCGGATAGAGCTTCCGCGGCACTCTCCAGGAACGGAAATAGCGAGAAGATATGCATCCGTTCATTGTACAAATTGAGATCGACCGCGACGCCGTCCACCCTCGCGCGTTCCGCCAAGCGCTTTGCGTCGTCGGCCAGGCCCTCGTCCTTCGCAGCCTGAATCAGCAGCGGTGGCAAACCCTTGAAGTCACCGAACACGGGTGAGATCAGCGGATCGGATGCGGGGTGGGACTGGAAATAACTGGTTGCCATGTAGGTCAGGATGTCCCGATCAAGGATCGGATCCTGGCCTTCGCGCTCATCGATGCTCTTGCTGCTCAGCGTGCAATCGACGAGCGGCGAAAGGACAATCACTCCGGCAGGCAAGGCGACCGCGGAATCGCGAAGGCTCATCGCGGTGGCAACGGCCAGACCGCCGCCAGCAGACTCTCCGCTGATCAAGATATCGGAGGCGCGATGCCCTTGCGACAACAGCCAGCGATAGGCCGCAACCGCGTCGACGATGGCCGCCGGATACGGATGCTCCGGTGCAAGCCGATAGTTCAGCGCGAGACAGCGGCCGCCAACCGCCATGGCCAGCCGCTCGCCATATTCGACCGAGCAGTCTGCCGATCCAAACGCAAAGCCGCCGCCATGCAGGTGCAGCACGACTTTCTGCTTCGGCAATCCGATCGGATCGATCCAAAGCGCCGTGGCATCGCCGATCGTAACTTTTGTCACTTTCGTCGTCGGATTGGGTTTGAACTGACCGAAAAAGCGATCATATCCCCTGCGCAACCCGTGGATTCCGCCGGCCTCTTCCTCCGCGGTAAACAGATCGTGCCACATGTCCCACGCCTGCTTTTGGGCGTCGGTATCGCCGGAGTACCGGCTTCGAATACCGCGCTTGTCCGGCGCGACAACGTCCAGGTTTCCGGCGGCGCGCGCATCGTAAGCGTAGAGCCAGCGCCATACGGTCGAGGCCAGCGGATCGATCTGCGCCAGCCCGCGCATCCGGCCATTTCGGGCGCGCGCCTGGACCGGATCGCCTTCGGTCCAGAAAATATGCGTCGCTCGCGCGGTCGACTGCACCTTGGTGGTGCGCGGCCGGCGTCGTAGCTCGTAATCCGCCAGCGCCGCCGGAACGTTGCGGTCGCCGTGACGCGCGAGGCATGAAGCGAGCACCAGGCCATCTTCCAGCGATTGGCACGCACCCTGAGCCAGATAGGGCAGCATGGCGTGGGCGGAATCGCCGAGCAAAGTGGCACGACCCGACGTCCAGCGCGGCAACGGATCGCGGTCATAAAGCCCGGTCACGAAAGCCCGATCGATCGGATCGACGAGGCCTGCCAGTCTGGGATTTGATCCAACTAGCGAGGCCCTGAGTTCGTTAAGATCGGCCGTCTCATCCCAGGACTCGCGGTGGACTTCCGTCGCCGGCACCACGCCTCCGAAATTGAATAAGGTTTTCGGCCGAACCCAATAAGCCCAGACCATTCGGTCGTTCCCGGCCCACCCGTAGAATCGATCCTTGAAATCAAGATGCGCGATTCGCTCCGCCGGAATCAGCGCGCGCCAGCACAGTTTTCCCGAAAATGTCGTCTCGCCGTCGCCGACCAGTTGCGGACGTATCACGGAGTGAATGCCGTCGGCACCGACGAGGGCATCGCCCCTTATTTCTTCGCCCGTTGTCAGACGGACCGTGACACCCTCATCGTTCTGCCGAAAGCTTTCGACGCGGCAACCCAGCCGAAGCACGCCAGCCGGCAGGGCGGCCGCCAGAATGTCGAGCAGATCGGCACGGTGAAACTGGAAGAAAGCCTCGCCATAGCGTTCGGCAGCCTTGGGTCCCAAAGGCATGTCGGAAATGACCTCGCCATCGTCGAGAGAGATCACGCGAAACGATACCGGCTTGACCGCGGCTGCTTCGGCCTGTGCCAAGAGCCCAAGCTCTCGCAACACGACCGACCCATTGCTGGAGATCTGCACGCCCGCTCCCACTTCGCGCAGCGCAGCCGCTTGCTCCAGCAGCGTCACCTGGATCCCGAGACGCTGGCAGCTCAACGCCGCCGCAAGCCCACCGATGCCGGCTCCGACGATGATGACATGCATGGGAAACTCCTTCGTCGCTTTTGATCAGTATTCAGGCCGAGTGTTTGCTTTGCGAGAATCACAGATATTCCCAGAGCTTTTGTTGAGTGAGGTCCGATGGCTGGCCGGGATAAGGTTTTGCGCGGCCGTCTTTGACGAGTTGGACCGAGTCCACGATCTTGAGCATGGACAGGATGTTCTGCTCGACCACGATGGCCGAGATGCCGTGATCGATGTTCAGCGTCTTGATCGCGCTCATCAGCTGATGAACCGCTTGCGGAGCAAGACCCGTGGTCGGCTCGTCCAGCATCAGAACCCGCGGACAAGCCATCAACCCGATTGCGATTG
This sequence comes from Bradyrhizobium sp., assembly GCA_050726155.1. Taxonomy (GTDB): domain Bacteria; phylum Pseudomonadota; class Alphaproteobacteria; order Rhizobiales; family Xanthobacteraceae; genus Bradyrhizobium. The sequence continues at coordinate 200 of JBOHIT010000819.1, read as the reverse complement.
CGACCATCCTCTGTTCACCGCCACTCATCGAACCGGCCAACTGGCGCTGCCGTTCCTGCAGCCGCGGGAACAGGGAATAGACGACGTCGATCTGACGCTTGAATCTGGCTGCGCCGTCGGGAAACGACGTCACGGCTATTTCCAGATTCTCCAACACCGAAAGGTTGGAAAAGACGCTCCGCTCCTGCGGAACGTAGGCG
>JBOHIT010000818.1:0-7508 GCA_050726155.1 Bradyrhizobium sp. | reverse complement strand
GCGGAACGCTCTCCGCGCTGCGGTGTATGAGAGCCCGGCCACGCGACGGCAGCCCTCCAGCGCCGACGGCGTCACTCCGCCGCGACGGCAGGCTTGGGATGGGCCTCGGACAATTCCTCGAGCTGCGGCTCGAGCCGGCGCTTCAGGCGGCGGTCGATGCGGTCGAGATAGAGATAGACGACCGGGGTGATGAACAGCGTCAGAAGCTGCGACAGCACCAGCCCACCGACCACGGCGACGCCGAGCGGCTGGCGCAGTTCGGCACCGGCGCCGGCGCCGAGTGCGATCGGCAGCGTGCCGAAGATCGCCGCGAAGGTCGTCATCATGGTCGGGCGGAAACGCAACAGCGCGGCTTCGCGGATCGCGTGCTCGGCGCTGAGGCCGACGCTGCGCCGCTCCAGCGCGAAGTCGACCATCATGATGGCGTTCTTCTTGACGATGCCGACCAGCATCACGATGCCGATCATCGCGATCACCGACAGCTCCATGTTGAACAGCATCAAGGTCAGGATCGCGCCGATACCGGCCGATGGCAGGCCCGAAATGATGGTGATCGGATGGATGAAGCTCTCGTAGAGAATGCCGAGAATGACGAACGCGGCGAACACCGCCGCCAGGATCAGCACGCCCTGCCCGCGCAGCGAGTCCTGGAACACCTGCGCGGTGCCGGAGAAGCCCGTCGCGATCGTCGCCGGGAGATTCGCGTTTCGCTCGATCGTGGTGATCTGATCGACCGCGTAGCCCAGCGAATAGCCCGGCGCGAGATTGAAGGAGATCGTCACCGCCGGCTGCTGGCCTTGGTGGTTGATCTGCAGCGGACCCACCGTCGGCACCAGCTTGGCCACCGCCGAAAGCGGAATGGTCACGTTGTTCTGGGTCTTCATGTAGAGCTTGGAGAGATCCGACGGATCGACCCGGAACTGCGGCTGCACTTCCAGAATGATCTGGTAGTCGTTGGACGGCATGTAGATGGTGCCGACCTGGCGCGCGCCGTAGGCGTTGTAGAGCTGGTTGCGGACCTGATCGACCGTGATGCCGTAGACCGCCGCCTTCTCGCGGTCGATATCGACCGTCATCTGCGGGTTCTTGATGTAGAGGTCGGTGGTGACGTCGAGCAGGCCCGGCAGCTTCTCGATCTTCTCGCGCATCTCGGGCGCCAGCCGGTACAGCGACTCGGTATCGCCGCTCTGCAGCACGTATTGATACTGACTCTTCGAAACCCGCCCGCCGATATTGAGATTCTGAATCGGCTGGAAGAACGCCTGCATGCCGGGGATTTGCCGCGCCTTGACGCGCAGACGGGCGATCACGGTGGCGAGGTTGTCGCGCGTCTTCTGCGGCTTCAGCGCGATGAACAGGCGGCCGTAGTTTGCGGTCGGATTGGGGCCGCCGGAGCCGACCGTGGAGTTGAGGTATTCAATGGCGGGGTCCGATTGCAGCACCTCGACCAGCGCCTGCTGCCGCACCTTCATCGCCTCGAACGAGGTGTCGGTGGCGGCCTCGGTGACGCCGATCAGGAAGCCGGTATCCTCCTGCGGGAAGAAGCCCTTCGGCACGATCATATAGAGGTAGACGGTGCCGCCCAGCGTCGCCAGCGTCACGACCAGCATCAGCGCCTTGCGCGCCAGCACCCAGTCGAGCGCCCATTCATAGCCGCGCAGCCATGAATCGAACATCGCCTCGAAAATACGCAGAATGACATTCGGCTTCTTGGTCGGGTCATGCGCCCGCAGCACACGCGCGCACAGCATTGGCGTCAGCGTCAGCGAAACGAAGCCGGATACGATGATCGCGACCGATACCGTCACGGCGAATTCGCGGAACACGCGGCCGACGATGCCGCCCATCAGCAGCACCGGGATGAACACGGCAATCAGCGAGAAGGTGATCGAAATGATCGTAAAGCCGATTTCGCGCGCGCCTTTCAGCGCAGCCTCGAACGGCCGCATGCCGTGTTCGATATGGCGGACGATGTTTTCCAGCATGACGATGGCGTCGTCGACCACGAAACCGACTGACAGCGTCAGCGCCAGCAGCGTCATGTTGTTGATGGAATAATCGAGCGCGTACATCACCGCGCAGGTACCGAACAGCGAGATCGGAACCGCCAGCGCCGGAATGAAGGTGGCGGAGGCCGAGCGCAGGAACAGGAAGATCACCATGATGACCAGCCCGACCGCAATCAGCAGCGTCTCCTCGACGTCCGCAACCGCCTGCCGCACCGAGACGGAACGGTCCATCATTACTTGCATGGTCACCGAGGGCGGAATCGATGCCCGCAGTGCCGGCAATTTCGCCAGCACGCCGTCCACCACCGCGACGGTATTGGCGTCCGGCTGCTTCTGGATCGCGAGCACGATCGCCCGCTCGCTGCCGAGCCAGGTCGCGATCTTGTCGTTCTCGACGCTGTCGTAGATTTTGGCGACTTCATCGAGCTTGACCGGCGAACCGTTCCGCCACGCCACCACGACTTTGCTGTAGTCGGCCGCCTTGTCCATTTGCCCGGAAGCCTGCAGGGCTACGTCCTGTTTAGGGCCGTTCAGGGTGCCGACCGGGGTCGAGGAATTGGCGCGCGATACCGCCGTCCTGATGTCATCGAGCGAAAGCCCGCGAGCCGCGGCGGCCTCGGGATCGGCCTGGACGCGGATCGCGAATTTCTGCGCGCCGTAAATCAAGACCTGCGCGACGCCGGGAAGCTGCGACAGCGCCTGCCCGATCGTGATGTCGCCATATTCGTTGACCGCCGACAGCGGCAGCGTCGCCGAACCCAGCGAGACGAACAGGACCGGGAAGTCGGCCGGGTTCACCTTGCGGAAGCTCGGCGGGATCGTCATTTCGATCGGCAACCGCCGCTGCGCAATGGTCAGCGCGGTCTGCACATCGAGTGCTGCGGCATCGATGTTGCGGTTGAGATCGAACTGGATGGTGATGACGCTCGCGCCCTGCGACGAACTCGACGACATCGAGGAGATGCCGGCGATGGTCGACAGCTGGCGCTCGATGATGCCGGCAACCGAAGCCGCCATCGTATCCGCGCTGGCGCCCGGCAGGGTCGCGGTCACGTTGATGGTCGGGAAGTCGACCCGCGGCAGCGCCGATACCGGCAGCAGGCGGAACCCGAATACGCCGAACGCGATGATCGACGCCGTGATCAGCGTCGTCATGACCGGTCGGCGGATACAAAGCTCGGAGAGCGTCATCGTTTATGCCCCGGCCTTGCGGGTCCGCTGCTCGACCCGCGATCCGTCTGAGAGCAACAATTGTCCGTCGACCACCACGCTCTCGTCGCCGGAAAGGCCCTCGGAGATCACCGACGCGCCCTGGAAGGTACGATCGACCTTGACCGGCTGCACCTTGGCGACGCCGTCCTTGACCAGAAATACGTAATTGCCGCTCTGGCTGCGCTGCACGGCCACCGTCGGTACCACCACGGCATCCTCGCTGCGGATCGTCAGTTTGGTGGCAACCAGGGTTCCCGGCCACAATGACTCGTTCTCATTGTTCATGATGCCGCGCACGGTGACCATGCCGGTGGTGGCATCGACCGTGTTGTCGACCATCGCGACCTTGCCGGTCTCGGAGCGTTGATGGCCGGGGATCGTGGCCGTCACCCCGGACGCGCCCTTAGCCATCGACTCGCGCAGATCGACCAGCACGCGCTGCGGAACCGCGAACGCCACATAGACCGGCGCCATCTGGTTGATGACGGCAAGCGACGTGAGATCGGCCGGACGCACGAAGTTGCCGACCTTGACGTTGGCTGCACCGATCCGGCCCGAGAACGGCGCGCGGATCAGGGTGTAGCTCTTCTGGACCTTCAGATTATCGAGCGCCGACTCGTCGGCCTTGATGGTGCCGATCAGGATGTCGGCCGCCGTCTTGGCGTTGTCGAGATTGACCTGCGTGGTCGCGCCCTTGCCGATCAATTCGCCGTAGCGCTTGAAATCGCGCTGCGCGCCTTCGAGCTGGGCCCGATCCTTCGCCAGTACGCCCTCGGCCTGTTCGATCTGGGCGTCGATCTGGCGGGAATCCAGCGTAAACAACAAGTCGCCTTCGGCGACCTTGGCGCCGTCCTCGAAATGCACCGACACAATCTGGGTTTCCACCCGCGATTTCAGCGCCACGCTGGAAATCGGGGTCACCATTCCAATCGCATCGACATCGACCGGCACGGATTTGCGTTCCGCCTTGGCCAGTTCGACCGAAACCATGCGCGGCCGCTGCGGCCCCTGGGCGCTGGCGTTGCCACCCATCCACGATGATCGCGTTGTGTAAGCGGCGACGGCAGCAATGCCGATAATGCCGGCAACAAGTACCAAGCTACGTTTTTTCATAATTTTTCACGTCCGTCCCCGCAAAGGACGGGACAGTTTGCTCCCGGCCCTTGACGGCGACTTTTACGCCTTATTTCTAAACGGTTACCACAGGCTCGCGGCACATGGTATGCCACTGAAGCGAAAATTGTGATTACAGGCCGGGCTTTTGCAATGCGTATTGCTACGTGGAACGTCAATTCGGTCCGGCAACGGATCGATCATCTGCTGACCTGGCTAAAGGATTGTTCGCCTGACGTCGTCTGCCTGCAGGAAATCAAATGCATGGACGACGCGTTTCCGCGGCTGGAAATCGAGTCGCTCGGATACAATGTCGTCACCCACGGCCAGAAGACCTTCAATGGCGTCGCCCTGCTCTCGAAGCTGCCGTTCGAGGAAACCAAATCGGGCCTCGCCGGCGACGACGAGGACGCCCATGCCCGCTTCCTCGAAGGCGTAGTTCCCCTGAAAAAAGGCGTGCTGCGCATCGCCTGCCTCTACCTGCCCAACGGCAATCCTGCGGATTCGGATAAATATCCCTACAAACTCAAATGGATGTCGCGACTTCTTGAGTACTCGAGGGAGCGGCTTAAAGCTGAAGAGCCGCTGATCCTGGCGGGCGATTTCAACGTCATTCCGGCGGCAGCTGATGTCTACAACCCCGCCGCATGGGCCAATGACGCGCTGTTCCGCCCGGCCACCCGCGAGGCCTTTCAATCGCTGCTCGGGCTTGGGCTGACGGACGCGCTGCGCGCCGTGAACGATGCTCCCGGCCAATACACGTTTTGGGATTACCAGGCCGGCGCCTGGCAGAAGAACTGGGGCATCCGGATCGACCATTTGCTGATGTCGCCGCAAGCCAGCGACCGGCTGACCAATGTCGGAATCGATAGCTATGTGCGCGCCTGGGAGAAGCCGTCGGACCACGTCCCGGTCTGGGCCGATCTCGATCTGGAAATGGCGTGATCGATCAAACCCGCCGCACCCCGGCCAGCGTCAACCGCGGGACCTAGTCCCGGCGGCCCTGCACCCAATGCTCGAGCATCTGCAGCGCCATGGCGCGGTCGTCGCCGGAGGCTTTCGCCATCGCCCGGCTGTAGCTTTCCTTGATCCAGACCTCTTCCGCCGACGCGCTCTCGCTGGCCAGGGTCAGCCACATCAGCCCACGCGCACGCTGCGGCGGCAGCCGGTCGCCGTTGAACAGCATCTGGCCGAGCAGAGCCTGCGCCTGATGCTGGCCCTTCTGGGCGGCGAGGCCAAGCCAGCGGGCGCCATAGCGGAAATCTTCCCGCGAGGCGTCGGGAGTTTTCAAATAAAGCCGCGCCAGATCGTACTGCGCGTCGGCATTGCCGAAATAGGACGCCGCATAGGAGAACATCTCCCGCGCCCGCTCGCGGTCGACCTTGACCTTCGAGTTCGGAATGCCGTTGAGGTAGTACCGCCCAAGCGCCACGAACGCGTTGGCGACGATCGACGCCTGCGGCGCCGACGGTGAGTCCTCGGCATGCTGGTTCGCAATGCGGCTGAAATATTCGAATGCCCGCAAATCGTCCTGGGTGACGCCATCGCCATCGGCATACATCCGCCCCAGCTTCCACTGGGCCACGGGATGACCGCCTTCAGCGGCATATTGCAGCGAGGTCAGCGAGGGCGCGGTTGCCGCAGCCACATTTGCCGGCGGAACCGGCTTTTTCAAGCTTTGGGCGCCCAACCCTCCGCCCAAGGCTCCACCCAAGGCTTGGGCGTTCAACGCCGCGGCCGCAGGCTGGGAAACCACTGGAAGGGCGGCATCCTTGGGATTGACCGGCGCACCATCAAACGCGAATCCGGGACCCGCCACCGGCGCGGCCCCTAACATCAACGCAAAAACGATACGCCTAGATGTCCGCATCACACTGTTTCTCGTGCGCACCACCGGGATGGGTAACAGCGCCATCCGCCGCCGGCCCAATCTGTTGGGCATATTCCACAGCGCACCCGACCGCTGGTTAGTCTCTCGGGACAGCGCTTTGGTCTCATGTTCGGCGGGTTCGGCGTCGGTCAACTTTACGTTAAGAGACCCGACGTCGGCATCGCCGGCGGACCGCGCCCAATCCTGGCGCGGATCCCGCTTCACGCTCTTGAGGTTTTCGGTGATCGTCGGGCCGGTGACGGTGAGGCAATTCCCGTCCAACTGGCCATTATCGAGCAGCGTCTTCTTCAGAAGCGGTATGCCGGCAACTTCGTCTATGTCTTTGGCAAGATAACGGCCGCGCGGCTTCAAACTCAGGGCATCCGGAGTCTTTTTGAAGATTTCCCCAACGTCGTGCAGATCAAACTCGATGATGCATCCATCGGGCGACACGTGCGGTGCAGCATCGGGCGTGCGCGCGAGACCCACCGTCATGCGACGGCTCGGCGCTCTGCCCTTGATGTTGGTCCTGGCGTCCATCGCGAACCTGTTTCCCCAGCCGTCTCGTCTTTGCGAGCGCCGTGGCCATCAGCCTACGAAGATCATTTCATGCAGGGGTGTGGCTAAAAAGCGGCGCAGGCAAGAGCCGGCTGCTTTGAGGGTTAAATGTTCAGGGACTGTTGCGATGACGCAACAATCGTGGCGTTGAGGCAACGATCGATGGCGCAACTCGCACCGGCTGTGGAACCAAATCGCGCTACCCGAGCTTAGCGCCACCCGGAATGCGCGCTTCCCGTACTGCTACAACCGGAAGCTGTTCGATCGCACGGAGCCCCGGCCGCTTGCGCCACTTGATTTCCGAGGGATCGACCGCAAGCGCCAGATCCGGCCAGCGCCGGAACAGGGATTTCAACGCGCAGCGGCCTTCGATCCGCGCCAGCTGATGGCCGAGACAGAAATGGATCCCGGTGCCGAAGGCGATGTGGCGGTTGGGCTTGCGTTGCAGATCGAGTCGCTCAGGCTCGGGATTGGCCTGCGGATCCATGTTGGCCGCGGCCAGCATCGGCATGACCTTGTCGCCCTTTTTCAGTTTGACGCCGCCGAGGTCGACATCCCGGCGCACATAGCGCGGTTTGGTGAATTGCACCGGCGTGATGAAGCGCAGAAATTCCTCGACCGCCAGATCGAGTCGGCTTGAGTCCTCGCGCAGCCAATCGCGCAGTTCGGGATTCTTCAGCAGTTCGAACGCGGATCCGCTGATCAGGTGCGTGGTGGTCTCGTGGCCGGCGAACAGCAGCAGGAAC
>JBOHIT010000817.1:0-6549 GCA_050726155.1 Bradyrhizobium sp. | reverse complement strand
GCACTGCCTCTCCCAAGACTTTTCTGGTGTGTCACGGCGCCTGGTCGGCGGGCTGGGCGTGGAAGAAGATGCATCCGCTGATGCAGGCGGCGGGGCATCGACTGGTGACGCCGACCTACACCGGGCTTGGCGAGCGCGTGCATCTGGCCAACCCGTCGGTCGATCTCGAATCCCATATCGAGGACGTCCTCAACGTCATCAAGTATGAGGATCTGCGCGACATCGTGCTGGTCGGCCACAGCTATGGTGGCATGGTCGCGACCGGCGTTGCCGATCGCGCGAGGGATCGCGTCGCGCAGTTGATCTATATCGATGCCTTCGTGCCCGAGGACGGCCAGTCATTGTTTGATCTGAACAAGATGGCGGCGGTTAACCTCGCGGACAGCGGCGACGGCTGGCGGGTGCCGCCGAACCCGACGCCTTCGGACACAGCGCAGGCCGATATCGAATGGATCATTACGCGCCGCGACGATATGCCGATCAAATGTCTTGAGACGAAGCTCAAGCTGCAAGGTGGCGCGCTAACGCTGCCGCGCAGCTATATCTACGCCACGCGGATGACGCCCGCGGATCCGTTCGGGCGGTTCGCTGCGCGCGCTAAGCGTGACGCGGGATGGTGCTATTACGAGATCGACGCCAGCCATTCGCCGTTTGTCACGGCGCCGGAAACGCTGATGGCGCTGCTGCAGAAGATCGTCGCCTAGAAATGGCGAGGGGTCCGGCGCGTTACGCCGAACCCCTCATTTTAGAATCATCAGCCAGCCTGTAAGCCGGGTTTTGTAGGGCACCGCCCGCTTGCGCGGACGATACGTGACGGCCATTCCTCTGGGACCATGTTTGCACATGGCCTCGAGCAACCTACCCGGACGGCGAGCCTGACATCGCCCTGCGGCGTTTTCGCTTGCGCGAACTGCCCGCGTTGCCGTCCCTATTCGGTTTTGCTCCCGGTGTGGTTTGCCATGCCGGTTCCGTTGCCGGACCCGCGGTGCGCTCTTACCGCACCTTTTCACCCTTGCCCGCCGTCGCAGCTTGCGCTGCTATGGCGAGGCAGGCCCGGGGGCCTGTCCCGCCGAAGCCCCGAAGGGGCGAAGGAGGGCGGTTCGTTCTCTGTGGCACTTTCCCTGGGGTCGCCCCCGCCGGACGTTATCCGGCACCGTATGTCGATGGAGCCCGGACTTTCCTCTCCCGCAGCCTTTCGACCGTAGCGGGAGCGGCCGTCCGGCCGACTGACGCCCTACGCATGGGCGTTGCGGGGCGTGGCGTCAAGCGCCGGCAATGGTTAATGGCGCGGTCGCCCGCGATTTTGACATCCTCTCAATGGACGCCTTTGATATCGACATTATCGATTCAAGGATTTACGCCATGGACACCGAACTGGCCCGGACATTTCTGACCGTGGTGACCGCAGGCAATTTCATCACCGCGGCAGAGCGTCTCCATGTCAGCCAGTCGACGGTCAGCACCCGCATCCATACGCTGGAGCAACAACTCGGCTGCACGCTGTTCGTGCGCAACAAGGCGGGCACCACGCTGACCCCGGCCGGGCGGCAATTCCAGCGTCACGCATCGGCGCTGGTGCGGACGGTCGAGCAGGCGCGCCACGATGTCGGCATCCCCCGGGGATTCGAAGGGACGCTGGTGGTTGGCGGCCGCATCGGACTGTGGGAAGAATATTTGCTGCAATGGCTGCCGCTGATGCAATCGGCTCATCCGGAAATCTCGATACGGGCCGAAAGCGTCCTCGAACCTGAACTGATGCAGGGCCTGGTCGAAGGCCGGATCGATATCGGCGTGATGTACACGCCCCAAAGTCGCCCGGGGCTGAAGGTCGAACTGCTGTTCGAGGAGCAATTGATTTTGGTCTCGACCGATCCGCGCAGTGCGCCGGAACCGCAGCCCGGTTATGTCTATGTCGACTGGGGCCCGGAATTCTATGCCCGCCACAGCGCTATCTTCCCGAATTTTTCGGGCCCGTCGCTGACGGCGAATATCGGCTGGCTCGGGCTGCAACACGTGCTGGAGAACGGCGGCTCGGGGTTCTTCGCGCGCCGGATTGTGGCGCCGCTGCTGAAGACAAGGCGGCTTCATGCGGTCGCCGGTGCGCCGGAATTTTCGATGCCGGCCTATGTCGCCTATCCGATCGACCGTCAGAGCGAGCATGTCGCAAGCGCGATCGGGATCATGCACCGTCTTGCCCGGGCGAGCCAGCCTGCGGATACGCCCGCGCCGAAACGCGGCGCGCGCAAGCGGCGCTGATCGAGCCGCGCATTTCGTATCTGGCTTGTCGATGATCGATATCGGCATTCCTCGCTTGTCATTGCCGGGCCGTGGGTTCAGACCTTTTGAAAGCGAGGACAGCGCAATGAATAATCCTGCCGGACTTGGCGACGCATTGCTCAACAGCGCCTCCGACGCGGTCATCGCGACCGATCGTGAGGGGCGCATCATTTTCTGGAATTTGGGAGCGGAGCGGGTGTTCGGCTTCACGGCCAATGAGGCGGCCGGGCAGTCGCTCGACCTGATCATCCCCGAAAACCTGCGGGGCCGGCATTGGGAAGGGTTTCACCGCACGATGGAAACAGGGATCAGCCGCTATGGGCACGGCGATCTGTTGTCGGTGCCGGGCCTCACCAGGGATGGCCGGCGCATCTCGGTCGAATTCACCATCGTGCTGTTGCGCAATGAAGATCAGGAGATCAGCGGCACCGTGGCGGTGATGCGCGATGTGACGAAACGCTTCGAGGAGATCAGGGAACTGAAACGCCGGCTTACACAAGCCGGCGCGCCGTCATGATTTCCTGGCGCGCAATCTGGTTTCGGCCAATGCCGTGACGACGCCGACGACCAGCATCAATATGATGATATCAGGTGTTGCGCCGAAGCCGAATGCCAGGATCGTTGCGGCCGCAACCGCCGCCAGAATTGAAATCGCAAAACTTTCATCGGTTAACAGGCGCCGCAGATCGCTGAGACCGGCGGCGCCGTTTCTGTTGGCGGGTTGCATCCGGTTGCCGCCTACTGGAACAGCTTCATGGCGTTGACGAGGGTTTGCGCGACACCCGCAAGCAACGGGATGCCCGCAAAGCTCCAGGCCAGCGCCAATTGCAGCGGCGTGGTTTTGGCCGTTCGGGCGTTCGCCATGATCGTGCTCATGCGCCCGTCGGGTTGCCGCCGGCGGCAATGTCGGCCGCAATCTGGCTGGCGCCATGCTTCGGCTTGATCGCGGCCAAGGCGTGTGAAATTCGATCCGTCGTCCACGTCAGCACCAGTTGCGAGAGCGGTGCTTCTGCTTGTGAGAAGGTCTTCATGGTAGCTTCCTCAGGTTCTGCCGGACATGACTGGTGCATGCCCCGCCATGGATTGAGCGCGCACCGGCTCAATATCGGCCTTGGTTTCGGGTTTCATGTGGTGGCGCTTGTCGACCGCCTTGACGCAGAGATTGGCGAGGAAGCCGATCACGAGCAGTCCGGCCATGATGTACATGGTGGTGTTGTAGGCCTGCGCCTTCGGCACACCGTGGGTGACGTTGTATTCGCGGATGTAGTTGATCAGTACCGGTCCGGCGATGCCGGCGGCGGACCATGCCGTCAGCAGGATGCCGTGGATGGCGCCGACATAGCGGGTGCCGAACATGTCGCGCAGATAGGCCGGCACCGTCGAGAAGCCGCCGCCATACATGCTGACGATGATCACGAAACAGGCAACGAACAGCACGACGTTTCCGCTCGCACCGGCAAAGGGCACGGTCACATAGAGCGCGAAGCCGAGCGTCATGTAGACGAAGTAGGTATTCTTGCGCCCGATGAAGTCGGACAGCGAAGCCCAGCTGAAACGGCCGCCCATGTTGAACAGGCTCATCAGGCCGACGAGGCCTGCGGCGGCGACCGCCGTGATATGGCCGGGGAACATCTCCTGGCTCATCGCCGAGGCCTGGCCGAGCACGCCGATGCCGGCGGTGGTGTTGCAGAACAGCACAATCCAGATCAGCCAGAACTGCGGCGTCTTGATAGCCTGATAGACGAACACGTCGTTCTTGGTCATCAGCTTGGTGGCGGTCGCGGGCGGGACGTAGCCCTCCGGCTTCCAGCCGGGCGCCGGCACGCGCACGATCAGAGAGCCGACCATCATGAAGACGAAGTAGACGCAGCCGAGCGTGACGAAGGTGTAGAGCACGCCCACGTCGGACGAACTCGCAAACTTGCCCATCAGCCAGACCGACAGCGGCGAGGCGATCAGTGCGCCACCGCCGAAGCCCATGATGGCCATGCCGGTCGCCATGCCCGGGCGATCGGGAAACCATTTCATCAGCGTCGAGACCGGCGAGATGTAACCGATACCGAGCGCGCAGCCGCCGATCACGCCGTAGCCGAGATAGATGATCCAGAGGTTGTGCAGGTAGACGCCGAGCGCCGAGATCAGGAACGCACTGGCCCAGCACAGGCCGGCGGTGAACATCGCCTTGCGGGGTCCGCCTTCCTCGACCCAGCGGCCGAACACCGCCGCTGACAGTCCAAGGAACACCATCGCGATCGAGAAGATCCAGCCGAGGTCGGTGAGCTTCCAATCGGCGGAGGTAGATTGTGTGACACCCAGCAGCCGGGTCATCGGTAGATTGAACACGCTGAAAGCGTAGGCCTGGCCGATGCAGAGATGCACGCAAAGCGCCGCGGGCGGTACCATCCAGCGGCTATAGCCGGGCCGGGCGACCGTATGCTCGCGATCGAGGAACGGCAGCAGGGTGCGTGAGGGCAGGTCGGAACCGTCGAGCGTCGTCGTCATGCAATCTCCTCCAGCGGCATCGCTTCTTGTGATGGGCCGTCGGACCGCCGCGATTGCGCACGCGCGTCAGGCTACGCCTGCGGATGGTTTTGACAAACGAATAATAATCGTCGTTACTATCGACTTAGTAGATATAAAGGTGGGATCGAGTGGTCACGCCCAGCAATCAGTCTGCGTCCCCGATAATCGGCCGCATCGCGTAAAATAATTTATCCTGGCGGTGTCGTTTCGCGTCCGGCCCGTTCGACTGGGTGTCGGCGATCCAGCCGATGAATGAGGAGTTTTCGAAATGCAGTATCTGTTGTTGATCTATCGGAACGATGCCGAATACGGCAAAATGGACCCTGCCGAACGCAAGCAGATGAGCGCGGAGTATGGCGTGTTCACGCAGGCTATCGTTCAGAGCGGCCATTTCAAGGCTGGCGACGGCTTGCAGCCGACGACGACCGCGACCACCGTACGGGTTCGCGACGGCAAGATGTTGACCACGGACGGACCGTTCGCTGAGACGCGCGAGCAACTCGGCGGCTATTACCTGGTCGAGGCCAAGGATCTCGACACTGCGCTGGCGATCGCCGCGCGCATTCCCGGCGCCAGGACAGGTTCGATCGAGGTGCGGCCGGTGATGGTTTATGACTGATGGCGAAGTCGTCATTCCGGGGCGCGAAGCGAACGTCAGGTGCGCAATTGCGCATCGGGGAATCTCGAGGTTCTCCGATGTGCAATGCGCATCGGAGTTCGACGCTTTGCGTGGCCCCGGAACGACGCCCGATCGATAGCGCACTCGCATGACCCCGATTGAGGTCGAAAAGATATTTCGCGACGAGGCGGGCAGGGCGCTGGCAACCCTGATCCGCCTCGTCGGCGATTTCGACCTCGCCGAGGATGCGCTGCAGGACGCGTTCGCGGTGGCGCTGGAACGATGGTCCGCCGCCGGTCTGCCGTCCAATCCGCGGGCCTGGCTGGTCAATGTCGGGCGCAACAAGGCGATCGATCGCGTCAGGCGCAACGTCACGCTACGCGGCAAGCAGCAGGAGTTGACGCGCGAAATCCTGCTCAACGCGTCGACGCCGGGCGAGGCCGACGATGGCGTGCTCGACGACGACATGTTGCGGCTGATCTTCACCTGCTGCCATCCGTCCTTTGCGGCGGAAGTGCAGGTTGCGCTGACGTTGCGCACGGTGTGCGGGCTCTCGACAGCGCAGGTGGCGCGGGCATTTCTCGCCGGCGAAGACGCGATGGCGCAGCGCCTGGTGCGCGCCAAGCAGAAAATCCGTCTCGCCGGCATCGCCTACGAAGTGCCCGAGCGCGAAGCGCTGGAGCCGCGGCTGCGCGGCGTGCTGGCGGTGATCTATCTGGTCTTCACCGAAGGCTATGTCGCAACATCGGGCGAAGACCTGATGCGGCCGGACCTGGCGCGCGAGGCGATCCGGCTGGCGCGGCTATTGGATGCGCTGATGCCCGGCCGCCGCGAAATCAAGGGCTTGCTGGCCCTGATGCTGTTGCACGATTCCCGTCGCGCCGGCCGGGAAACCCCCGGCGGCGACATCGTGCTGCTGGAAGAGCAGGATCGTTCGTTATGGGATCAGGCCCAGATCGCGGAGGGCTTGAAGCTGGTCGAGGAAGCGCTGCGGATGCCGGGGCGACCGCAATCCTATGCGGTGCAGGCGGCGATCGCAGCCCTGCACGCGCGCGCGCCCAATTATGCGGACACCGACTGGCCGCAGATTGCCGGCCTTTATGATGTACTGCTGCGGATCAGCCCGTCGC
>JBOHIT010000816.1:0-6129 GCA_050726155.1 Bradyrhizobium sp. | reverse complement strand
GTCGCGACATCGGCGTCCACCGCATCCCCGCCCCTCGCCAGCGACGATGGCCAACGCCCCTCTGAGCGGGACGGGATGGCTAAATATGTGCCACTGATTTCCCTTCGGATAAAGCGAAATATTTTTGTTTCTGGGGCTTGACACGGTTTCTGCAAATCGGAAGTCATTTGCTCTCGCTCGTCGATGGCGGCAGCCGCCAGGTCGTCAGCACCCATGAGGCGGCTATATCCGGCAACATCCGCAGCCAGCAACGCGCTTGACATTGGAGCAATGGGCATCATGGTGCCGTTGCGTGTTCGGGGGAGCAGGTTCATGAACTCAAGACTTTTATTTGGTCTTGTCGTGCTGCTGGTTGCCGGCGTAGCGGCGGCAATCCTCTTCCAACCGCCGGCATGGATCGTGCTGCTGGTCGGTTGCGCGCTAATGGCCGCAATTTTCGTCGTCGCAAGACGGAAGACGGACTATGAAGCGCTCGATCCAACTTTTCGAACCCACATTCCCCCAATCAGGAAACAGCCGGAAGATCGGTGAATCTTCCCTAAGAGCGGACATTAAAGTGGATTTTCCGAATGTCCGTTCAGGGTCAAAGCCTTCATCGTCGCGGGGACGTTGTAAGTCTGCTTGTGCCAGCAGGCGACATCTCAGGCTTGGCCTGATATGAAAGGGCGTTATTATATTTGACAAACCCAACACATCACTTACGCGCCGGCTGTGTATAGTGGCTGACCTCCAGTCCGTCGATCGTTAGCCAAGGCACCTTGCGCTTCGTCCATCCCTCGTAACGCGGGGCCAACTGCGACGAATCGTCCAGCGTACCGGGTTTGATGCTCAAGAAGCCCAATCCCCCGGTGTGCCAAAGGCGTATTCCGCAGGTCCCGCAGAAATAGCAGTTTTTGGCTCGCCCGCCATTCTCGGCGGGGCGTGTCCAGCACTTCGGCTCGCCACTGATGAGCTTCACATCGGCCTCGCGCATCCTGAGGCTCATGCCGAAAACCCCACCGGACTGGCTCTTGCAATCGTTGCAATGGCAGACTGCCAACCATACGGGCTCGCCCGTAAGGCGGTAGCGGATTTCACCGCACTGGCACCCTCCCTCTGAGGGCAACGCGAGACTCATTTCGTCCCCTTTCGCTCTGTGCTGCGCTTCGTACTGACCGGAGCGCTCGCAATCTCCCCAGCTTGTCCTCGAACCGCTTCTGATCTTCGTCACACTCAAGCTGGCAGGCGGCAATGTTTACGCCGTCTCCGAAAATATCGTTGTCATCGATGAGGATGTCGCCGACATGAATGCCAATCCGGAACTCGATCCTTTGATCCTGCGGCAGGGCGGCATTGTTCGGCCATGCCGTTCTGGACTTCAACGGCACCGCGTACCGCATTCACGGCGCTGGCAAACTCAACCAGCATCCGGTCGCCAGTGCTGTAGCTTCCGATCGAGGCCGGATCGTCAAGACCACTGACCGCCTCGAGACGGGCCAGCATGCTTTCCTCGTCGGTGCCCATGAGACGACTATACCCGGCGACATCTGCCGCCAGCACGGCCACCAGCCGCCGTTCCACGCGCTCGTCGGTCAAGAGCGTCCTAAATCGGTAAATTCAGCCCAACCCATCAAAGCATGGACGGCAACGCTACCGCTAGGGCCAATGTCCGAGTTGGGGGTCATTTTCGGAAGTCCGGGCGGGCAGGAGCGAAGTCGGATTTGCGCTCGATGGCGGATCTCGGTAAGGCGACGAGATCCTTCAAAAATCCAGTTTTGATTGTATCGCATCTACGCCGGCCTTGGCGCAGGCTTCGTCGGCATCGCCGCCGGGCGCTCCCGAGACGCCGATCGCGCCGACCAGCGAGCCGCCAGACTCGACGATGAGTCCGCCACCAATAACAACGGCGCCCGGTAGATTCCGAATTCCCGCCTGCATCATGCCGGGCTGGCTGATAGCGAAGAGATTGCTGGTGCTGCTGCGGAAGGTCGCAGCCGT
Organism: Bradyrhizobium sp.; assembly: GCA_050726155.1. GTDB lineage: Bacteria > Pseudomonadota > Alphaproteobacteria > Rhizobiales > Xanthobacteraceae > Bradyrhizobium. Next base: position 4,152 of record JBOHIT010000816.1, on the reverse strand, counting down.
CCACGCCTTGCCCGAAGCTGTGGTCGGGGTGTGCGGGCCTGCGAAGCGATCACGCAGAATGACCTGGACGACGCCGAAGCGATCGACCACGGCAACAGCCACTTGATATCCGCGCTGCTGACAATTCGCGAACGCAGCTTGCGCCAACTCCAAAGCGATTGCTGGAGCCAGGGATTTGTAGGTAACGAGCGAATCCTGCGCGGCACACGGCGTCGAAATCAGCAGGGCGAAACCTGCCAGCAGATGTACGAAGCCTTTGCTGTCCATAATCGATCCTGTTCAGTTGGCCCGGGCCGCTGCCTGATCTTGCATTTCTCGCCCTGTTGAACTATGACGTGCTCAGGGGAAGTACGGTCTCCCCTTGAGGCTTCGGTCCAAGCACTGTGCAACACTCGACTCGTCGGGGCAATGTGCACACATGGGCGAACGAAGGCCTCCATTTTCTCCAAACGATCTCAATCAGCAACCTGCTTCCGGCCGGATATCGGCCGTCGTTGATTTGGCGCCAACCGACCTGGCGAAATCAGCCACGTGCGTCGCGCCTTTGCCGCCGCATCATTCCAGCCGATCCGAACTTTGCCAAAGCGAAACGACCAATCGGCCTTTGGTGGCGAGATTATCCATCATTGCAGCCGCGCTTTTCCTCATGGGAGTGAACGACATGTCAAACCACGCGATAAGTTTCGAAAGCACCCGGACTGGTGCTGCGCCCGAGGGCTGGTCCGCCACCCTCACCGGATCAGGCGATCCAAAATGGACGGTCGAAAGCGACGAGACGGCGCCATCAAAATCGAAGGTGCTCAAGCAATCCGGCCGGGCGACCTACCCGCTGCTCCTGAAGAACGACACCAGCATCAAGGACGGCTTCGTCGAGGTGAAGTTCAAGGCCATCGCGGGATCGCAGGATCGCGCCGCAGGCATCGTCTGGCGCGCGAAGGATGCGAATAACTACTACGTGACCCGGGCCAATGCGCTTGAGGACAATGTCGTTCTCTACAAGACCGTCAACGGCACCAGAAGCCCGCTCGACATCGTCGGCCGCAAGGGAGGCTACGGAACCAACGTTCCTGTGCCTGCCAACACCTGGCATAGCCTGCGTGTCGACTTCAAAGGCTCGCGCTTCAGCGTGTCCTTCAACGGCAAGCAAATGTTCGAGGTCGAGGATTCCACTTTCGCCGATGCCGGCAAGATAGGGCTATGGACCAAGGCCGACAGCGTCACGCTGTTTGACGACGTGAGTTACGGCGAGACGAAATAGTTCCACACGCCCTCGTGAACCCGGATCGAATCCCCTCTATTGCGCGTGGTGCCGTACCGTGACTAAAAAAGGCTTCGGGGGAAATGCAGACTCCCCATCAGACGGTTCCCGTCCAAGCTCTGCGCAACGCTCGATTTGTCGAGAGGATTGCGCATGGACAGCCGAAAACCACCGATCCGTCCAACAGCTCTTTGCAGTCGAATCGGCGCTGACGCGCGGCTGGCCGATTCAGCCCGCGAAAGTTCGTCCCTCATCTACTTCGCCAGCGCGGAGGAGATCAGCGACGGCTTCACCATTGCGCTACGTGCGATGGGATTCGAAGAGATCTTGCTGCCAGACATCATGCAGCCGGACATCGCCTCAAACCCGGAGGACAAATAAATGGGTTTCAAACCTTGGCTTATAGCTTCGATCCTCGCGGCCTCGTTCACGACAGCCGCGACCGGCCAGGATATCGACTGGAACAAGGTCAATGACACGTTCGGGAGAAAGCCCGCAATATCGGGCGACGTACACCGATACGGTTTTCCCCGCACCGATCTGACCGTGATCCTTGATGGCGTCACCATCAAACCGGCGCTGGCACTCGGCGGCTGGGTCGTGTTCAAACCCATGCACGGAGAGGCCATGGTGATGGGCGACCTCGTGCTGCTTGAGACCGAAATCAATCCGGTCATGCTCAAGATGATGGAAGGCGGGCTGGAGATCACCGCCGTTCATAATCACTTGCTGCGCGCTTCGCCCGCGACATTCTATATGCACGTGGGCGGCCACGGCGATCCCGCGAAAATGGCCGAGGTTATCCGCGATGCCCTGGCGGCCAGCAAGACGCCGTTGGCTACACAAGCCGCAACGCCACCGCCTGCCGTCGATCTCGACACCGCACAGCTCGATCAGATCATCGGCGTCAAAGGACAGGCCAACGGCGGCGTCTATCAATTCGCCGTGCCGCGCCGCGATCCGATAACGGAAAATGGCATGCAGCTTAGCCCGGTCGGGCCGATGGGCGTGGCGATCGCCATCGGCTTTCAGCCCACCGGCGGCGGCAAGGCCGCCATCACCGGCGATTTCGTTCTCTCCGGCGATGAGGTCAATCCGGTCATCAAGGCCTTGCGAACGAACGGCATCGACGTCACCGCCGTTCACAGCCATATGCTGGACGAGCAGCCGCGGCTGTTCTTCCTTCACTTCTGGGCCAATGACGACGCCTTGAAACTTGCCCGCGGACTTCGCGCAGCCCTCGACAAGACCGCCAGTACCAAGAGCTAGAATGAGAGGGACCGTCATGCCGTTGAAAACGATCGGAACCATTGCCATACCGGATGCCGCCGACAGCGCGTTCGACCACGGCGCGTTCGACACCAGGACCCGGCGTGTCTTCATTGCGCATACCGCGCGTGACTGTATCGAAGTGATCGACCACGACGCCGGCAAGCACATCGCCACGCTTCCGGGATTTCCCGGCGCAGCCGGCGCCGTGGCCGACGATGGGCAGGTTCTGGTGACCAACCGTGGCAGCGCCAGCATTGCGCTGCTCGATGCCGGCACCCTGGAGACCCGCGCGGTATTCAAGACCGGAGGGAGACCAAATGGCGCCGTGATCGTCGCCCGTTCCGGCCTCGCTATCGCCGCCTGCATCGGCGACGACAAGGAAACGCCGACGCTTCAGCTGTTCGGATTGACGGATCGCACGCACCGCTCAATCGACTTGCCGGGGCGACCACGCTGGTGCGTGACCGATGCTGCCGCGCAGCACCTGTTCCTTTGCATCCGCGAGCCCTCGATGGTGCTGGTGGCCCGCCTGCCTGATCTCGGCTCGGTGACCCATTGGAAGGTACCCTCGTCGGGCGCGCATGGCCTCGACATCGATCATTCCAGCAAACGGCTTTACATTGCCTGCGATGACTCGACCCTGGTCGAGATGAACAGTGTCTCCGGCGAAGTCACGAACGTATGGCCGATCGGAGGGCCGCCCGATGTCACGTTCTTCAACCCGGCAACCGGCCTGGTTCACGTCGCGATTGGAGACCCCGGGCTGGTTGAAACCGTCGACCCTCGCACCGGCGATCGCATGCAGACCATGACCGGCGCCGACGCGCATACGACGGTACTGGTGCCGCCGGACCGGCTGTACGTGATTTCACCCGCGCATCGCGGAATTCTCGTGCTTTCGGACGCCTGATGCGCCGGCTTGAACGCCGGAGACGGCCCTGATAGAATAACTACTCGGGTCGTTGACAACCGCCCGATGAGCTCCCGCAGCCAAGCGTTGTTTCACTCCATCACGGAGAATGAAACCATGCCTTGCGGCAGCACTACCAGCAATCCCACCCACACTCTCGGCGCAGCTGCTCCCTCTTTTCAGGACCTTGGGTGGTCCTGGAAAATCCCGCTTGCGTGGCTGACCGGGCTAGTCATGTGGCTGGAGCGGCGGCGCCAGTACAAGCAACTTCTCGAACTTGATGACCATTTGCTTGCCGACATCGGGATGTCGAGGACGCTCGTTGACGAGGTGCGCAGGTCTTATCTGTACATGACTGCGTGGCGCGACAGCCGGTGAGAGTTCGGTTGCGCCTTGCTCGACGGCCCGGAGGTCGCCACAACGCGACTTCCGGGTTCAAATTGGTCGCCTTCGTTGGCGGCCTCTTTCAATCGCCGCCGTGCCGGGCGGGCTTCCCCCACAATCTCGACGCCCTTGCCTTCACGGTTCCTGAGGCTGCAAATGAAGCGGTTCCCAGCGCCTTTGAAGCAGGTCAAGTTGCAAGAGTACCAAGCCTTTCTCATAGGTCATGACGGCGATGACACGTATCGCGTCGACCTGCTTTGCACGGATGAGGCGTCTGCCATGGAACGCGCCAAGCAGCTGGCCGAGGGCTTTGACGTAGAGCTATGGC
>JBOHIT010000815.1:0-6101 GCA_050726155.1 Bradyrhizobium sp. | reverse complement strand
ATCCTGAGGTGCCGTCGCGCTTGCGACGGCCTCGAAGGATGGGCCGCAAGCCCCGTGCAAGTCATCCTTCGAGGCTCGCAAGAGCTCGCACCTCAGGATGACGATAATGACCTAAGCGACCTGGCTGCGCGAGTCGTCGGCGTATTCGGGGTCGACCTCGCAGATGACGCGGTTGCGGCCGTTGCGCTTGGCGGCGTACAGGCACGCATCGGCACGCTCGATCAGGGAATCGGTATCGTCGCCCGGTTTCAGCATGGAAACGCCGACCGAGATGGTGACGCGGCCGAGGATCTCGCCGGTGGATTTCTTCTTCAATTCCTTCGCCATCACGGCGCGGCGGATGTGGTCGGCCACGGTCAGCGCCTGGCGCAGCGCGGTGTTGGGCAGCACGACTGCGAATTCCTCGCCGCCGTAGCGTGCGGTGATGTCCTGGCCCTTGATGGTCTGCTTCAACGACATGGCGACCAGCCGCAACACCTGATCGCCGGTGAGGTGGCCGTAGGAATCGTTGAACGATTTGAAATGATCGATGTCGAACATCAGGAGCGACAGCGGTTCGCCGCTGGCGAGCGCGGTCTGTACCGCCATGTCGATCGAACGGTCGAAATATTTGCGGTTGCCAAGGCCGGTCAGCGGATCGGTCAGGCTCTCGGCGCGGATCGCCTCCAGGCTGTGCTGGAGGTTGCTGATCTCGCTCTTCGAGAGCGACAGCCGGGTTTCCAGCGCCTTGTTGGTCTCCTGCATCTCGCGGGTGGATTTCACCAGCTGCTCGACGACGGCCTTGATCTGGTCGCGGCTCTGCGCACCTGCCAGCTTCTGGCTGGCGCCGCTCAGGCTGGCGTCGTAGCTCGCCGACATGCCGAGTGCTTCGGTGATCAGTGTCATCACATCGTCGATCTCGCCGATCACGCGCGCGCCGACCTTGTCGATGCGGTCGGAAGTCTTGATGTGGGAAAGGTAGGTTTCGTAGATCTGTTCGAGGTCGGCTTCGCTCAGCCTGCCGTTGCGCGCCAGCGTCTCGTTGATGATCTTGTTGAGGGGAGCGTTGTAACCGGTGGCGTAGACGTACCAGATTTCATAATTGCGAGGCACGGCGGTCTGCCGCAGCGACTTGATCTGGCCCAGCGCGACTTCGGCGAAAGCCATAGTGCGTTCGTGTTCGTCCAGTAGTTTCACCACTGATCCGTCCCCAATAGGGAGCAACGCTTCGCGCTGCCCGGCAGGCAATGACTAAAATTATCGACGTCAAGTTAAGGGAGGAGAATGAACGCCCGGTAAACAGGGTTCCGTGCCGCGTTCGCCCACGTCGGCGCAGTCACAGGCGCCCTCGCGCGAAGGCCCGTCCTGCACGTGCTGCGGGATGGCGGCGCGCGCGAAGAAAGCGCGTCAAAACAGTATTTTGGGAGATCCGGTTCTGATTCAATCTGAACCGGATCATGCGCTAGACGCGGGCGCGAACGGGGCGCAGCAAGAACGCTGGAAGATGCGAGTGATCGGCAGGCTCCGATTCGGTCTCGCGTTGCGGGCGCCGCGGCTCTGGGCGGCCGATCGAAGGCACGCGCGAGGCCGGTGCCGGAGCCGGCGGCGCGAAGGCCTCGGTGGCGGCTTGCGGCTGCGGATTGGAGTTGCGGCCACCGCCCTTGGCATGGCGCGGCTCGCGCTCACCGTGGCGCGGCTCGCGCTCACCGTGGCGCGGCTCGCGCTCACCACCTTGGCGCGGCTCGCGCTCACGTCGCGGCTTGCGGTCGCCGCGAGAACTTTCACTTGAACCTTCCCGCGGAGCTTCGCGTGAACCTTCCTTGGCACCATCTCTGGAACCGTGCCGGGAGCCGCCACGCGAACCACCGCGCGAACCTTCCCTCGAGCGCGTCTCGCGCGGCCGGTCGGTATCGCCCGATGCTTCCGATGCAACGGAGTAGTCGCCTTCGGCGCGCGGAATCGATTTTCCGATCAGGCGTTCGATCGCAGCGACCGACTTGTTGTCGAGCGAGGTGACGATCGAAATCGCGGTGCCGGCGCGTCCAGCGCGACCGGTACGGCCGATGCGGTGGACGTAGTCGTCGGCATGATGCGGTACGTCGAAATTGAAGACATGGCTGACGGTGGGAATATCGAGGCCGCGGGCGGCGACGTCGGAGGCCACCAGTATCGGGATTTCGCCGCTGCGGAATTGTTCGAGAGCAGCCGTGCGGGCCGATTGATCCATGTCGCCATGCAGCGCACCGACGCTGAAACCATGCTTCTGCAGCGACTTGTAGACAACGGCGACTTCACGTTTACGATTGCAGAAGATGAGCGCGTTCTGCAGGTCCTTGGCTTCGCGCAGCAGGCGGCGCAGGATCTCGCGCTTCTCGTGGACCTCGCGGCCGGCGGGGACCTGGAACTGGGCGACGCCGGTTGCCGTGGTCGCGGGCTTGGAGACTTCGATGCGCTCGGGATTGTGCAGGAAGGCTTCGCTGATGCGGCTGATTTCGGGCGGCATCGTTGCGGTGAAGAACAGGGTCTGCCGCGTGAAGGGGACCAGCTTGCAGACCCGTTCGATGTCGGGAATGAAGCCCATGTCCAGCATGCGGTCGGCTTCGTCGATGACCAGCAGTTCAACGCCGGTGAGCAACAGCCCGCCGCGCTCGGTGTGGTCGAGCAGCCGGCCCGGGGTTGCGATCAGGACGTCGACGCCGCGGGTCAGTTTAGTGTCCTGGTCGCCGAACGAGACGCCGCCGATCAAAAGCGCGACGTTGAGCTTCTGGCCGATGCCGTATTTATCGAAGTTTTCTTTCACCTGAGCGGCGAGTTCGCGGGTCGGCTCCAGGATCAGGGTGCGGGGCATCCGGGCCCGGGCGCGGCCCTTTTCCAGCATGGTGAGCATGGGCAGGACGAAGGCGGCGGTTTTGCCGGTGCCGGTCTGGGCGATGCCGAGAACGTCGCGGCGGGCCAGAACGTGGGGGATCGCCTGTTCCTGAATGGGGGTAGGGGTGGTGTAGCCGGTGGCCGCTACAGCGGCGAGCACCTTGTCGGAAAGTCCGAGATGGGAAAAAGACATTGAGCCTCTAGTCGACACCGCCGTTCGGAATCGAGGGTAATAAGGCTGTCGCGTTCAACCCCGAAACGGCGCGCTTTAAAAAGCTGGGGGCTCTGACTTACGCAGACGAGCGGCTAACCTTAGGGAATCGCGTGTCGATCCAAGGCCGCGTTGAGCCGGAACATAGGCGCGAAACGGCCAAAGTCAATCTGGGAACCGGGCAAATGGCCGAAAAAGCTTAATGTTTTCGCACAAATAACGGCCAAACCGTCATTTGCCGGTCAATTGGTCCGGCGACTACTGTGTCGATTACCGCGTATAGGCGGGTGCATCCCTGTCCGGATTGAACCGGTGGTACCGGCGTGCCGACTATGCCATGAGGCAATCAACGGGCGGATATTGGTGCAGACGGGGAATTCAATGAGGTTCTGGTTTTCCAGATTTTTGGCGCTGACCGGCGTCGCGGCGGCTCTTTCTGTCGGTGTGGTGCCCGCGCACGCCGAGAAGCGCGTTGCGCTTGTCATCGGCAACAACGACTACCGCAACGTTCCCAAGTTGCAGAAAGCGGTCAACGACGCCCGCACCATGGGCGATACGCTGAAGCAGCTCGGTTTTACCGTCATGGTGGCGGAGAACCAGACCCGCCAGGCCTTCAGCCAGAGCCTGCTCGCGTTCGACAAGGCGATCGACAAGGGCGACACCGCGTTCTTCTTCTTCGCCGGCCACGGTTTTGAAATCGCCGGCCAGAACTTCCTGCTGCCGACCGACGTGCCCGCCGCGACCGAAGGCCAGGAGGAGCTGGTGCGTGACGCCTCGATCCTCGCCGACCGCATCGTCGAGCGCCTGCAGAACAAGGGCGCACGAACCGCCATCCTGGTGTTCGACGCCTGCCGCAACAATCCGTTCGAGCGTTCCGGCACCCGCGCCGTCGCCGGTGGCGGCGGTCTGGCGCCGATGACGCAATTGCCGGAGGGCGTGTTTTCGATATTCTCCGCCGGTCCCCGGCAGACCGCGCTCGATCGCCTGTCCAACAATGATGACAATCCCAATTCGGTATTCACGCGAACCTTTGCCAAGGAGCTGACGCAGCCTGGCGTCAACCTCGTGCAGGTCGCGCAGCGCACGCGGCGGCTGGTCAGCGAGATGGCCGAGACCGTCAGGCACAAGCAGATACCCGTCTATTTCGACCAGATGGTCGACGACGTGTTCCTGAGCGGCGTGGCCAAGGCCGCGCCCGAAATTGCGGCCACCAAGCCCGCGGAGCCGCTGCAGAAGCTCGCGGCACTGCCGCCGGTGCAGCGGCTCGCGCCACACAATGATTCCGTCAATGCGCCGATCGCGATGTTCTCGCGCCACAATGGCGGCTGGACCGTGGTGTTCTCGATCGCCGATCCGACGCTCGGGATTTCGTGGCGGATGGGCGAGGCCGGCGATTTCCGCGAGACCGGCTTCATGGACACGCTCGATCCGCGCACCCGCAAGCGGATGCCGAACCCGTCGATCGAGCTTCCGGCCGACGCGCCGGCTGCCACCATCCAGGTGCGCTATGTCGACAGCAATGGCGAAATGCAGGGGCCGTTTCCGATCCGGTTCGACCCCGAGGCCGCGCTGATCCGCGACCAGCGCAAGATCCTCGACATGACCGCGACAAGCTGGCTGTCGTTTCGCGAATTCAACGGACTCCTGGTCTATTACACGCATCTGATGTCGTATCGTTGCGCGATCCGCGAAGTCCGCGTCGGCATCGACAGCGCGGTGCCCGACAAGGTCCTGAAGATGCCGCCATGCGACCCCAGGGACCCCAGCGTCATCCCGCACGACTCACAGCCTTATCTCAAACTCGCGCCGGCGACCAAGTCGGTCTCGGTGGAGCTGACCTATCGCGACGGCAGCGTGTCCGAGATCAAGAGTTTCCGGCGATAATCGCGCCAGCGTCGTCCGATTGAGCTACAGTTCGGGCTCGGAGGTCGATCATGGACGCAGGCAATTTCCCGGAACAGCCCCCGGGGCGCACGATGAAGGTGCGCTGCTGCATCGTCGGCGGCGGACCTGCCGGCATGATGCTCGGATATCTCTTGGGCCGTGCCGGGATCGATGCCGTGGTGCTGGAAAAGCACGCCGACTTCTTCCGCGATTTTCGCGGCGACACCGTGCATCCCTCGACCCTGCAGGTAATGGATGAACTTGGGCTGATCGATGGATTCCTCAAGCTGCCGCATCAGCGCTTGCAGAAGATGGACGGGATGTTCGGCGGTGCGTCGGTGCGGATCGCCGATCTCAGCCGGCTCAAGATACGATATCCCTTCATCGCTTTCATGCCGCAATGGGATTTCCTCAATTTCCTGCGCGAAAGCGGCAAGCGGTTCAATTCGCTAAAGGTGATGATGAGCGCGGAGGCGACCGATCTGATGTGGGATGGCGGCCGCGTCGCGGGTGTGCGGGCGGACACGCCGGAAGGCGTGATCGATATCGAGGCCGATCTCACCATCGCCTGCGACGGCCGCCATTCGCTGGTGCGCGAGCGCGCGGGTCTGGCGATCGAGGAAATCGGCGCGCCGATGGACGTGTTGTGGTTTCGCGCCGCCAAACGCGAGAACGAAACCGAAAACGTATTCGCCCGCGTCGATCCCGGCAGCATGATGGTGACGTTCGATCGCGGCGATTACTGGCAATGCGCCTATGTCATCGCCAAGGGCCAATACGACGCGGTCAAGGCGAGGGGCCTGCCGGCACTGCTGGACGATGTCGCGCGGATGGCGCCGATCCTCAAACCAGGGCTTTCGGAGGTGAAGAGCTGGGATGACGTCAAGCTGCTGACGGTCGCGATCAACCGCTTGCCGCGCTGGACGCGGCCGGGCCTGCTGTGCATCGGCGATGCCGCGCATGCGATGTCGCCGATCGGCGGCGTCGGCGTCAACCTTGCGGTCCAGGACGCGGTCGCGACCGCCAATTTGCTGTCGGCGAAGCTGGTTGATGGTTGCCCGCCCGAGGACGAACTCGACGCGGTGCGCAAGCGTCGCGAGTTTCCGGTGCGGATGACGCAGCGGATGCAGGTCGTGGCCCAGAACAACATTGTCAGCGC
>JBOHIT010000814.1:0-3399 GCA_050726155.1 Bradyrhizobium sp. | reverse complement strand
AGCCGCGCGGATCGACCGAATAGGCGGTGCGCAGATAGACCAGCGACTGCTGGAAACCTTCCGGCCCCATGTCGCTCCACCAATCCATGTAGCCGGGATGCCAGCCCTCCAGCGCCTTGAGCACCTGGCGGTCTTCACTGAGATTCACGTTGTTCGGAATCTTGGTCGAGTAATCGACGTTCATGTAATTCATGGCCGTGCTCCTTTGCTGGTCTCGTGTCCCGGACGCGGTGCAGCGCGAAGCGGTGCGCCGCAGAGCCGGGACCTGGTGGCCGTCACGTGGGTCCCGGTTCTGCGAAGCAGCGCAAGCGCGCTGCATCGCGCCCGGGACACGAAATCATACCCGCGTCATATCGAATTGCGCCTTTTGGCCGGTGCCGTAACGGCGCAGCGCGCCGTCTTCGCCGACGGCGTTGGGACGCTGGAAGATCCAGTTCTGCCATGCGGTGAGGCGCGAGAAGATCTTCGATTCCATGGTCTCCGGTCCGACGAAGCGCAGATTGGCTTCCATGCCGGTGAGGCCGTCGGGCGAGAAGGAAGTACGCTCCTCCAGGAACACGCGCACCTCGTCGTCCCAGTCGATGTCGTCGAGCGCGAAGGTGACGAGGCCGATCTCTTCGGCCGCCTCCGCATCGAGCGTGGTGCCGATGGTGGCCTCGGCGCGATCGATATCGGTGGGGTCGGCCTGGAAGCGCGACTGCAGCCGCGTCAGGCCGTGGCTCATCGGATAGGGCCCGAAATTCATCGCGGTCAGTTCGATGGTCGGCGCGCTGCGGTTATCGCCCTGCTTCTGGCCGATCAGCATGTAGGAACGGTCGGCGGCGAACACGAGTTCGGCCAGCGTGCCGACAAAGCAGGAGCCGGGCTCGACCAGCGTCACCAGCGTCCGCGAGGTGACGTCGATGCGCTTCAACACCCGCTTCCAGTATTGCCTGATCTCGTTGACCAGCCAGTGCGTTTTATGCGCGTCGAGGAACGCGTCGCAAGCGACGACATTGGCGCGGTCGCCATGCGACTTGAACAGCAGCATCGCGGTCTCGAGCTCGTTGATGCGCAAATGAAGGATCGCGTCATCGAGCTCGCGCGCGACCTGCAGCGGCCAGAACGCCGCGCCCTGCGCGATCAGGCCGTCGATATCGGCCGGGGGTACGGTTTCCGGCGCCTTGATCGAGATGGTGGCGATGCGTTGCGCGCGATCGATATCGACACTGACGAAGCCGTAGCGGATGCCGGCCTCGTCGATGGTGCGGCTCAGCGGCGTCAGCGTGACGCCCTTGCCGTTGCCATTGCGCTTCGATGCGGCGGCGAATTCTTTTGCGCGGTCGGCGACCTTGGCTTCGAGCTTGCTGTTCGGCACGATCTCGTCGACCAGGCGCCACTGCACGGCGCGCTTGCCCTTGATGCCTTCCTCGATGGTGCAGAAATAATCGGCGTGGTCGCGGCGCACCTTGCGCTTGTCGACGACGCGCGTCAGCCCGCCGGTGCCCGGCAGCACCGCCAGCAGCGGCACTTCCGGCAGCGACACTGCGGCCGAGCCGTCATCGGCGAGCATGATGTGATCGGTCGCGAGCGCCAGCTCATAGCCGCCGCCGGCCGCGGTGCCGTTGACCACGGTGATGAAGCGCTGCCCGGAATGTTCCGATGAATCTTCCAGCCCGTTGCGGGTCTCGTTGGTGAATTTGCAGAAATTGACCTTGTGGGCGTGGGTGGCGCCCGCCAGCATGCGGATATTGGCGCCGGCGCAGAACACGCGGTTCTTGCCCGAGCGCACCACCACGACTTTCACGCCGGGGTGTTCGAAGCGCAGCCGCTGCACGGCGTCCGCCAGCTCGATGTCAACGCCGAGATCGTAGGAATTGAGCTTGAGCTGATAGCCTTCGAACAGGCCGGCATTCTCGTCGACGTCCATGGTCAGCGTCGCGACGTCGTCAGCTACATCCAGCTTCCAGTGCCGGTAGCGCGCCGGCTCCGTTTGGAAATCGATGAATTTTGCACCGCCTGCGAGGACGCGATCTTCGCCAGCCATTGGGCCACCCTGACGCTTTTGTTGGCTTTAACTTGTTTCTTGGCTTGAGCCTTCATGCACAATAATGCATGTTTTTGGTCAAGTCTAGTCTAAAACGCTGAAACATGCATTTTGTTTCATGTCCGGTTGACGGTCCTGAAGGCCACCCAATCGGCCTTGGCGAGCTGCGGCCGCGCCAGTCTGGCCTCGATCCGTTCGGCCAGGGCCGCGACCGGAAAACCGTCGGCGAACCCGTCGCCGCCGGCGCTGCGCATGCCGAGCGCCTTGAGTTCAACGCGCGCCTCCCCGAGCAGCCTTGCCGCGGCGGCCGGTTTCTGCATCCTTAAGCGCAAATTCGCGGTCGCGATCTGGATGCAGGCGCGCAGCAAGATGCGCTCACGGCCGCCTTGCGGTGCAGCCGCCCACACCGCTTCGAGGATCTCCTGCGACTCCCAGAAATAGCCGTGGTCGTTGAGCCGCAGCGCGTAACGCAGCGCCGGATGCCGCGCCGGCACATAGCCGCCAAACCGCGGCGGCACCAAAGCGGTCACCTGGGCCAGCGTCTCGAAATCAGCATCGGCTTCATCAGCCTCGCCCGGCACATAGGCCCATCGCGGCAGCGGAAGATTGGCGATTTGTAGCGGCGGCGGCGTGTTCATGGGCGCGCGACCGCCAAAAGAATCGTGCAGCGATTGAGAGTCCGAAGAAATAATGCGCGGAAAAACAGTTTACGCGGCCCGTCCCTGCGAGCCGTCGTGAACACGCAACACCGCGTCTGCGAATTCCCGGACCGCATCCAGCGTAGCTCCCGGCGCCTCCCGATGCGGCTGATGTCCCGCCCCCGGGATCACGGTCACATCGACCGGACAGTAACACTCTTCCTGCGCGATCTCGATCTGGCGCATTGTCCCATACTCGTCATTCATGCCCTGCAGGATCGCCACCGGCACGCGGATGTAGGCGAGGTACTCGGAAATATCCCAGTTGCGGAATTGAGGGTTCAGCCACGCGACGTTCCAGCCATAGAAGGCGTTGTCGACATCCTTGTGCCAGCGCGCCAGTTTTGCCTTCAGCTCGGTCGTCTCATAGGCGGTCTTGATCTTTGCGATCGAAGTGACCGAGACGTCCTCGACGATGAAATGCGGCGCGATCATCACGACGCCTTCGACGCGGTGATCCTGATGGCTACCCGCATAGATCGCCGCGATCGAGGCGCCGTCGGAATGCCCGAGCAATAGCCCGCGGCGAAAGCCGATTTGATCGAGAAGTTTCGGCAGCACATGCAGCGCCTCGGTGTGCATGTAGTCGATCGCGCGCGGCAATTGCACGGGCGTGGAGGCGCCGTAACCAGCGCGCGAATACGCGAACACGCCGGCGCCGGTGGCGGCTTGCAC
>JBOHIT010000813.1:0-4088 GCA_050726155.1 Bradyrhizobium sp. | reverse complement strand
ACCCTGTTCCTCGCTGGCGCGACCATGTCGACTGTGGCCTACGCCGCCGGCGAAGGCCATTGCGTCGGCGCAAACGCCTGCAAGGGTCAGAGCGCCTGCAAGGGCGGCGCCAATGCCTGCAAGGGTCAGAACGCCTGCAAGGGTCAGGGCTTCTCCGCCATGACCAAGGAAAAGTGCGACGCGGTCAAGGGCAAGTTCACGCCCGCCTAAGTCGACGGCAATCGGGAATGGGGCCCGGTGTATGCCGGGCCTCTTTTCCGTGATAATTTGAGGCAATACCCATCGCCGGAATTCTAGAGTTCGGCGATGCCAGAGCGGAGACGACATGAACGTCGCGAGCAGATTGCCCAACTCTCCGGCCGCGCTTGCAGAGCGCCCGATGCAGCCGGCCAGAGAAACTGTCAAGCCCGCGTTCCTCGGCTTCGGTCTCGGGCTGCGCGCACAACACTACGACGAAATCCTGGGTGGCAACCCGCCGATCGACTGGTTCGAGGTCATCAGCGAAAATTACATGCTGCCCGGCGGCCAGCCGCTGCGCACGCTGGACCGGATCTGCGAACGCTACCCCGTCGTGATGCACGGCGTGTCGCTGTCGATCGCATCGACCGCCCCGCCGAATTTTGGATATCTGCAGGGCCTGAAGGACCTCGCCGAACGCGTCGAGCCGAAATGGGTCTCCGACCATTTGTGCTGGACCGGCGTGCACGGCAAGAATTTGCACGACCTGCTGCCGATCCCCTACACCAGCGAAGCGCTCGACCACGTCGTGAGCCGCGTGCAGCTGGTGCAGGATTTTCTCGGCCGCGCCATCGTACTCGAAAACGTCTCGACCTACGTCCAGTTCAACAATTCCGAAATGACGGAATGGGAATTCCTGTCCGAACTGTCGCGCCGCTCCGGCTGCTGGCTGCTGTTCGACATCAACAACGTCTATGTCAGTGCCTTCAACCACGGCTATGATCCGATGACGTTCCTGAACGGGATTCCGGCGGACCGCGTCGTCCAATTCCACATGGCCGGCCACAGCCACATGGGCACCCACATCATCGACACCCATGATCATCCCGTCTGCGAGGATGTCTGGGATCTCTACGTTGCCGCCATCAAGCGCTTCGGCCGGGTCTCGACGATGATCGAGCGCGACGACAACATCCCGCCGCTCGACGAACTCCTCAAGGAAGTCAACCGCACCCGCGAGATTGCCGAAAAGGTCTTGCCGCCACTCGGCAAGCCGGCGGGATGAGCGACTTCGCGCGGCAGCAGGCGGCGTTCCAGCAGGGCATCCTGACCGGCGACGACACCGTGCTGGCCGAAATCCTCGACAGCCCCCGCGAGAAGCGCGAGACGCTCTACGGCGTCTATCGCTATGCCTATGGCTCGCGGCTGGTCGAGGCGCTCGGTAACGACCATGAGTTGCTGCATTCCTATCTCGGCGACGAGATGTTCGACGAGATGGGACACGCCTATGTCAAGGCGCGGCCGTCGGAGCATCCGAACCTGCGCTGGTTCTCGCAAGGCCTGCCGGAGTTTCTGAAATCCGCCGAACCGTATTGCAATCATCCGGTGCTGGCCGATCTCGCCGCCCTGGAGAAGGGTCTCAACGACGCCTTCGACGCGGCGGAAGGCCCGGTTCTCGAACTCGCGGCGATGGCGGGGTTTGCGCCGGAGCAATGGAACGATCTTAAATTCCGGCCGCATCCCAGCGCCGCAAGACTCGATCTTTCGACCAACGCATCGGCGATCTGGCTGGCGCTCAAGAACGACGAGACGCCGCCGGACGCGGTCACGCTGGAAGAACCGTCGCGTATCCTGATCTGGCGTCAGGACACCACGCCGATGTTCCGCGAACTTCCAGCTGAGGAAGCGATGATGTGGGACGAGGCCGCAGGCGGCATCCCGTTCGGCGTGCTCTGCGAAATGCTGGCGACCTACGACGACCCCGACGGCGCGGCGGGGCGCGGCGCGGGCTACCTGCACGGCTGGATTACATCGGGCACCCTGACGGCTGCTTCCGTCGAATAAAAGGCCCACGGCATGGGCACGGACACCGATCGCAATTTCATCGAGCGCATGACGTGGGACGACGTCGCGCGCCACATCGGCAATGGCGCGGCGGCGATCTTGCCGGTCGGCGCCGCCGCCAAGGAACACGGTTTTCATCTCCCGCTCAACACCGATCGGATCCAGGCCGAATGGCTCGCCGGTCAACTGGCCGAGCGGTTCGATGCCCTGATCTGGCCGACGCTCGTTTACGGATATTATCCGGCCTTCGTCGCCTATGCCGGCAGCAGCAGCCTGTCGAGCGCGACCTTCGAGGCCGTCGTGCAGGAGATTGCGTCCGGTATTCTCGGCCATGGTTGCCGCAAGCTGTTCGTGCTCAACACCGGCATCAGCACGCTGGCCCCGGTCGACCGCGCGCTGGCGGGTCTCGATGCCGGCAAGGTCACGCATCTGCGCATCCATGACGGGCCGCGCTATCGCGCCACCGCCGAACGGCTGACCGAGCAGAGCCATGGCAGCCACGCCGATGAACTCGAGACCTCGCTGATGCTGGCGCTGGCGCCGCATCTCGTCGACATGGCGCGCGCCGAACCGAGCCCGGCGATCGGCTTTGAGGCGCCCGGCCCCCTGACGCCGCTGGATATGAACTCGCCGAACTACAGCCGCTCCGGCAGCTATGGCGACCCGACCTTGGCGACCGCGGCCAAGGGCGAAATCCTGCTCGCCGCCATGCTCGACGATCTCAGCGAACAGGTCGCGGCGTTCATCGCTGATGACGCTGCCATGCGCCAACGGGCGGACGCCGCCCGAAGCGTGTCGCGATGAGGCATTTCAGGGCTTTTCGCTGGATCGTCGCCGCCGCCGTCCTCACCGCCCTACTGGCGAGCATCGTCTCGTTCCGCGCCGACGCGCAGTCGGAATATATGCGCGGCGACCGGATGCCCTACGACGCATTCGACCGGCTATCCAAAACCGATCTCGAAATTGGCGGCGGCACCATCCATGTCGGCTTTGCGCCCGGCGAGATGACGTTGCCGCGCGAAAAGCTGCTGGACTGGGTCCGGATGTCGGCGAAAGCGGTCACCACCTATTATGGCCGGTTTCCCGTCGACTCGTTGCGGCTGTTGCTGGTGCCGGTCGATGGCGCGCGGATTCGCGGCGGCACGACTTGGGGCTATCGCGGCGCCGCGATTCGCATCCCACTCGGCCGCGACTCCACCGAGGAGGTGTTGCGGCGCGACTGGGTGATGGTGCACGAGATGGTGCACACCGCCCTGCCCGATATGAACTATCGCCATGCGTGGCTGTCGGAAGGACTGGCCGTCTATGTCGAACCGATCGCGCGGGTGCAGGCGGGAGACATGACCGCACGGGACGTCTGGCTGGCGATGATGCGCGACATGCCGAAGGGCCTGCCGCAGGCCGGCGATCAGGGGCTCGACAACACCGACACCTGGGGCCGCAAATATTGGGGCGGCGCGATGTTCTGCCTGCTCGCCGATGTCGAAATCCGCAAACGGACCGACAACCGTCTCGGCCTGCAGGACGCCATGCGCGGCGTGCTCGCCGCCGGCGGCAACCACGAAAAAGACTGGCCGATCGATCGCGTGCTCGCCACCGCCGACAAGGCCGTCGGCGTCGACGTGTTGACCAGGCTTCACAACGAGATGGGATCCAAGCCGGTGACGCCGGATCTCGCCAGCCTCTGGCGCGACCTCGGCCTCAGGCCGCAAGGCGAGAGCCTCGAATTCGACGACACCGCGCCGCTCTCAGCCATCCGCAAGGCCATCACCGCGACGCGTTCGAAATAGGGAGCGTACGGAACGCCCTGGAATTCGCGATGTCTGCGTAACCTCTGGAAGGCGGACATCGAGGCTAACCTTCAGCATGCCGCTATGTGCCAAGAGCGGTCATCCCGCGCTATGTGACTATTGAATAGAAGCACCGGCTATGCGTCGGGTGAAGCGGCGAATTCCACTAACTAGATTTCTCGTCCTAAGCACTAGAGTTATGACCCATTCTGGCGTTCCCAGATGACGGAGTATCTCCGCGTTGCCCTGATCAGCTTTCTCCCACATGTTCTGGTC